>JBDKEX010000175.1:0-13335 GCA_039798985.1 Pseudomonadota bacterium
GCAGTCGGCGCTGATTTCAGCGGGCGACATGCCGCAAACAAATTCGGCCAGCTGCGCGGCGTGGGTGCCAATGTCGCCCAGGCAGCCGGCCGGCCCGGCCAAAGCGGGATCGGTGCGCCAAACGGCCTGTTTTTGCCCGCTGGACTCCAGATCGCGGGCCAACCAGTCTTGGGCATATTCCACCTGCACCACCCGAACCTGGCCCAAGTCGCCCCGCGCCACCATGGCCCGTGCCGCGCGGACCAGGGGGTAGGCACTGTAGTTGTGGGTCAGCAAAAAGCGCACGCCACGGTTTGCCGCACGTTGGCGCAAGTCCAGCGCATCGGCCAGTGTGGTGGTCAGGGGCTTGTCGCAAATCACGTGGATGCCCGCATCCATGAACGCGCAAGCCACAGGGTGGTGCAAATGGTTGGGCGTGACGATGGCAACCACCTCAATGCCATCGGGGCGGCCCGCCTCGGCCTGGGCCATGGCGCGAAAATCGGCGTAGCAGCGTTCAGGGGCCAAACCCAGCGCCACACCACTGGCCACAGACCGAGCGGCATCTGAAGACAAGGCCCCGGCCACCAAACGGTAGTCGCCGTCCAAACGGGCTGCCATGCGGTGCACGGCTCCAATAAAAGCCCCCTGCCCCCCGCCCACCATGCCCAAACGCAAAGGGCGCAGCGTTGTTTGCGCTTCGGTCATCACAATCCCAGCATCTTGGCGTTGGCCTGGGCGTCGGTTCCAGCGGCAGCAAAATCATCAAAGGCTTTTTGGGCCACATTGATCAGATGCTGACGGATGAAAGGCGCACCTTCGGCAGCCCCTTGTTCGGGGTGCTTGAGGCAACACTCCCACTCCAGCACGGCCCAGCCGGTGTAGCCGTATTGGGTAAGTTTGCTGAAAATGGCGCGAAAATCCACTTGCCCATCGCCCAAGGAACGGAAGCGGCCGGCGCGGTCTTTCCAACCCTGGAAACCCCCGTACGCCCCCAACCGGCCGGTGGGGCGGAATTCGGCGTCTTTGACGTGAAAGGCCTTGATGCGTTCGTGGTAACAGTCGATGTAGGCAAGGTAGTCCAACTGTTGCAACACAAAGTGGCTGGGGTCGTACAACAAATTGGCTCGCGGGTGTTGGTGGACCCGCTCCAAGAACATTTCGTAGCTGGCACCATCGCACAGGTCTTCGCCGGGGTGCACTTCGTAGCACAGGTCCACACCTGCTTCGTCAAAGGCGTCGAGTATGGGACGCCAGCGCCGGGCCAGTTCATCAAAAGCGGTCTCGACCAAACCGGCGGGGCGTTGCGGCCATGGGTACAGATAAGGCCAAGCCAAGGCGCCACTGAAGGTGGCATGAGCGGTCAGACCCAGGCGGCGCGAGGCTTGGGCGGCCAGTTTGAGTTGTTCGATGGCCCAGGCGGTGCGCTCGGCCGGCCGACCGCGCACCGCTTCGGGTGCAAAGCCGTCCATCGGCAAGTCGTATGCGGGGTGCACCGCCACCAGCTGCCCTTGCAAATGGGTAGACAGCTCGGTGATTGAGATGCCGCTTTGGGCGAGTTGGCCGCTCACTTCGTCACAGTAGGTCTGGCTTTCTGCCGCGGTTTTCAGGTCGAACAGACGTGCGTCCCAGGTGGGGATTTGCACCCCCAGATAGCCCAAAGAGGCCGCCCACTTGGCCAGGGATGGCAGGCTGTTGAAAGGGGCAGCGTCACCGGCAAACTGGGCCAAGAAAATGCCTGGGCCACGAATGGGAGAGGTGGGGACCATGGGGTGAGGCTGTGTTTTTAGGCGAAAAGGGCTTGGCGCATGAAGCGACGGCTGTTTGCCAGGGTGTCGGCAAAGTGCACCGGCTTGTCGTGCTCAAACACGAACAAATCCAACGTGGGCCGGATGCGGCGCAAGACCGGGAACAATTCGGCCCACCCCACAATGCCCAGCCCCAAGGTGGTCCAACCGTCCTCGTCCACCGCCGTGGCGGGGGCCGCAATGTCCTTGCAATGCACACTGACCAAACGGTCGGCGTACTGTTCGGCCAACACCGTTGGCGACATGCCGCCGCGACGCACCCAGCCCAGATCGGCTTCCCAGCCCAGTTGGGCGGGCGTGCTGGCAGAAAACAACCAATCCAGCGCCATGCGGCCCTCATAGCTCAGCAGCTCCCATTCGTGGTTGTGGTAGGCAAACCGTATGCCTTGGGCCAGAAAAAGATCACCCAGAGCCGCCAAACGCCGCCCCAGCGCCTGCCAACCAGCGCCGGTGGCAGGCCGTTCGCCCATGGGCAGCCAAGGCATCACCACCAATGGGCACCCGGTCAATCGGCAAGCTTCTTGAATTTGGGCCAAGCCGTCGGCGGTTTCCAGTGTGGTCAAGGCGGCATGCATCGACGACACCCCCAGCCCGGCCGCACGCACCCGGTCGGCAAACACCTGGGGGCTCAGACCATGGGTGCCTACCGACTCGATCCAGTCAAACCCGGTGGATTTGGCCAGTTGCAGTTGCGCCTCAAAGTCGCCAGCCTCTCGAATGGAGTAAATCTGTAGAGCTATTTTCATGTTGTTTGCGTCCTGTGCTGGCGGGGTTCAGAACAAGCGTTCGCGCAGGGGCGCTGGACGCTCGCAAGTGGTTTGCAGTGTGACTGCAACGCCCTTTGCGGCTGACGCTAGACTGGCCTCCATGGCCTCCAGCACATGCAACGCCATTTCGGCGCTGCAGCGATGGGGCCTGTTTTCGGCAATCGCTCGAATCATGTCGACCACCCCCAGACCCCGGGCGTTGCTGTGGTAGGGGCGTTTGTCCTTGAGTTTGCGCCAGTCGCCCTGCTGCCGGCACACCTTGACCACGCCGCCAAATTGGTTGGGATCCGGGCCGATCAAGGTGCCGTCGTCGCCGTAAAACTCAAACGGTTGGTGCGCATGCCTCCACACATCAAAACTCGAAGTCAGCACAAACTGGGTGCCGTTCACAAAGTCCAAATGGCACACGATATGGGTGGGCACAGCAACCGGTATTTTTTGCCCTTGCCTTTCGCCCAATGGCACGGTCCGTTCACGGTGGGTGGTGTGCGCCACCGCTCGCACCGAAGCCACCGGCCCGAAGTGGTACACCAAATGGCTGAGGTGATAAACGCCCACATCAAACAAGGGGCCGGCACCGGGTTGGTAGAAAAACCCGGGATTGGGATGCCAGTGGTCAGGCCCGTGGTTCATGAAAAATGCGGTGCCGTGCCGGACCGCCCCAATGGCCCCGGCATCGAGTGCCGCACGCACGGTTTGGGCCCCGGCGCCCAGCAAAGTGTCGGGGGCGCAACCCAGGCGCAAACCCCGCGCCTTTGCCAAAGCCACCAGTTCCTGCCCTTGGGCCAGTGTGGCCGCCAACGGCTTTTCGGTGAAAAAATGTTTGCCCGCATTCAGCGCGCGCAAACCCATGGCGTGATGCGCCAAGGGCGGGGTCAGGTTCAAAATCACATCGGCATTGCTTTGGAACAATTCGTCCAGCGTGTGCGTGCGCAAGCCAACATGCGCATACTCATCGGCGCGCCGTTGCGCCGCTGTGGGGTCCGCATCAGCCACACCCACCACTTGCAGGGTGCGGCTTTTTTGGGCCTTGATCAGGTTGCGCATGTAGGCCGGCAAAATATTGCCCGCGCCAATGATGCCGAGTTTGAGGGTCATGATGCTCTGGGGGGTGGGTAAATCGCAGCAGCCGAGGCGTCCGCGTGTTCGTTGATCAACGGCGCCGCGCCCAAAGGCTCAAACGGCCCTTTCGCCACCGAAAGGCGCAAAGCCAAAGCGGGTGGGCAAGGCGCCTCAGGTTCACAAGGGTCGCCGTAACACTGGCGCATGATCTGTGCCGTGGCCAAACGTGCTTGCTCAATCAGGGGCATGTGCACCGTGGTCAGGGGTGGCGTGGCAAAGCTGGCAAAGTCGTCGTTGTCGTAGCCCACCACCGAAATGTCGTCTGGCACCCGCCAGCCTTCCACCCAAAGGCGGCTGATCAAGCCCATGGCCATGCGGTCGTTTGCGCAAAAAACCGCGCTGCAGCGTTGGTTGAGGGGGCCGTCCGGGCCGACAGAACGCGCCAGCTTGGCGCCGGTTTCCCAACCGCATTCGCGCGAAAAATCGCCGTTGAAGACCACACTCGGCGCCACACCATGCAAAGCCAACTCGCCCAAAAAACCTTTCATCCGCAACCGGTTGTCCAACACCGAAGCCGGCCCAGTCAACACCGCCAAATGGCGGTGCCCCTGGCTCAACAAAGCTCGGGCGGCAATGCGGCCGCCTTCTTCGTGGTCGGGAATAAAGCAACGCCCCGCCATGCCTGGCACTTTTCGGTTGATCACCGCCAGGTGGGCCACCCGCTGGGAGATTTCGCGCAAATCCGCGTCGGTCAAATCGTTGCCCGTGAGCAGCAAACCATCGCAATCACGCGAAAGCAAAAAGGCCACGCCATCCAGGGCCTCTTGCCGCGGGTCGCGCGAAGGGCTGCCGCACACCACCACCAAGTGCCGGCCGTGGGCGCGCAACAACTGGTCAGCTGCAGTAACGATGGACGAGTAAAAGTAGCTGGCCAATTCGGGCACATAAACGCCCAATGAACCCGAGCGCTGCAAAGACAATGCCTGCGCAATCGCCGAGGGGCGAAAATTGAGCGACTCTGCGGCAAACTGCACTTTCGCCAACGCAGCAGATGACACCGCGCCACGACCCGACAGTGCGCGAGACGCTGTGCCCACCCCCACGCCGGCCAGCTTGGCCACATCCCGTATGGTGGTCACATCGTCCGTCCGGTGCGGTTGAACATGGGTTTCACCGAGTCAGGCCCAAAGTCCAGAACCTGTCAAATGCGTTGTTCGGACTGGGCGTCGAACAACGACACACGATCGGGCGTCACGCCCCAGTGCACCGCATCGCCTTGCAATCCGCTCCAAGCTGAATCTTTTACCACGGCCAAAGACAGCCTTTCGTTTACGGCCAACCACACAATGTTTTGCGAACCCAAGGGCTCCACCAAGCTGATGCGGGCCGAATAGGGGGTCAATTCACTGCGTTCGGTTTGAAGCAGCACCTGCTCGGGCCGCACGCCCAGCACCACCTCGCGACCATCGGTCACGCCCGCAGCGCCCGCCACGTGCGACAAAGGCAGCGACAAGGTGTCACCCACAAAATGGGGCACGCCGTCCACCACACCCAAGCGGCCGTTCAACAAATTCATGTTGGGTGACCCCAAAAAACCCGCCACAAACAGGTTGACCGGGTGGTGGTAAATTTCGTCGGGCGTGCCAATTTGCTGAATCACCCCCGCCTTCATGACCGCAATACGGTCGGCCAGCGTCATCGCTTCCACCTGGTCGTGGGTCACATAAATCATTGTGGCCTTGATGTGGTGGTGCAGTTGCTTGAGCTCGCGCCGCAATTCGGTGCGCAGTTTGGCATCCAGGTTCGACAAGGGTTCATCGAACAAGAACACCTTGGCATCGCGCACCAAGGCGCGGCCTATGGCCACCCGCTGGCGCTGCCCCCCCGAGAGCTGCGACGGTTTGCGACCGAGCAAGGGCGTCAGGTGCAGCATTTCGCCGGCGTGTTTCACGCGGCGTTCAATTTCGGCTTTGTCCACCCCCGCCACGCGCAGCCCAAATGACATATTGCGCTCCACATTCATGGTCGGGTACAGCGCATACGACTGGAACACCATGCCAATGTCGCGGTCCTTGGGGTCGGCCCAGGTCACGTCTTTGTCGCCAATCAGAATTTGGCCGTCGGCCACATCGTAAAAGCCCGCTATCGAATGCAAGAGGGTCGATTTGCCGCAACCCGAAGGGCCCAGCAGCACCAGAAACTCGCCCTCATGCACCTCCAGGTTCATGGACTTGAGTATGGTGTTGCCACCCAAAACAATATCGAGGTTTTGAATTTGTACGCTGGCCATGATGTGTTCTAACTTGTTCAAATAAGTAAGTGAAACAGCCCGGGGGCTCAACCCTTGACGGCACCTGCCGCAATGCCCCGGACAAACCAGCGCCCCGAAAAGAAATACACAGCCAGTGGCACCAGCGAGGTCAAAATGGTGGCCGCCATGTCGATGTGGTAGCGCCGCTCGCCAAAGGTGGTGTTCACCAGGTTGTTGAGTTGCACGGTCATGGGGTGGTTTTCCTTGCCGGCAAAAATCAAGCCAAACAGGTAGTCGTTCCAAATGCCCGTGACCTGCAAAATCGTGGCGACGATGATCATGGGCGTGGCCATGGGCAGCATCAGCTGCAGGAAAATCCGCCAAAAGCCGCCTCCGTCAATCCGCGCCGCCTTGAACAGCTCTTGCGGAACCGACACGTAGTAATTGCGGAACAGCAGCGTCATCACCGGCATGCCAAAAATGCAGTGCGCCACCAAAATGGCCCAGTAGGAGTTGTAGAACCCCCCCAGGCGGAACCAGGCCACCAGCGGGTAAATCATCACCTGGAACGGCACAAACGCCCCCAGCATGATGAAAGCAAACAAGAAATTGCCCCACTTGGAGCGCCAAAAGCTCAGGGCGTAGCCATTGAGCGCCCCCAAGAACACCGACAACACAGTCGCCGGAATGACCAAACGAACCGAATTCCAGAAGCCACCCTGTATGCCCTCGCAGACGATGGAAATGCAGGCACTGGACCACGCCTCGGCCCAGTTGGCAAATTGCGGGTCGGCCGGCCAGGCAAACAGGGCCGCCATGCGAACTTCCTCGGGTGTTTTGAGCGAGGTCATCACCATCACGTAAAGCGGCAGCAAAAAGAACGCCGAGGCCGTGATCAAAAACGCGTAAACCCCCACCCGGGCGGGCGTGACAAAAGGCTTCTTGGGCCGAGCGCGGGATGGGTTTGTGTTGGGTTGGGTCATGTCGGAACCTCGTCTCAATGGCCAGCCGCCGCACGCGCTTGCGCCTTGGAACGCCAGTACAGCAGGGGCATGAGTGCGGTGAAAATGGTGACCAGCATCACCACAGATGCGGCCGAAGCCAGGGCAATGTTGTTGCGCCCAAACAAGTGGTCAATGATGAACTTGGCCGGCACCTCGCTGGCGTCGCCCGGCCCACCCGAGGTCATCACGGCCACCACGTCAAACGTGCGCACCAGCGCCACCGCCAGCAACATAAAAGCGGTCGCAAACGCGGGGCCGAGCTGGGGCAGCACCACGCTCCAGTAATAGCGAGGCCTGGACACGCCATCCAGCCGGGCCGCCTTCCATTGTTCCTCGTCCACACCTCGCAACGCGGCCAGCACAATCGCCATGGTGGTACCGCAGCCCTGCCAGATCATGGCCAGCCCAACGGCGTACATCACCATGTCGGGGTCCACCGTCCAGTCCAGCCGAAAACTCTCCCAGCCCAGGGCAATGAAAGTGGATTGCAAGCCCAAACCGGGGTTGAACAACCACTGCCATACCAAGCCCGTGACCACAAAACTCATGGCATAGGGGTACAGAAAAATGGTGCGGAACCAACTTTCCCCCTTGACTTGCTGGTCGATGAAAATCGCCATCAAGGTCCCCAACACCAGCACACCACCGATGTAAACAACCGACAGCAACCCCAAGTGCTGCATCGACACGATCCAACGATCGGTCTCGAACAAACGCTCGTACTGCATCAGCCCCACCCACTCGTTGCGGGGCAAAAGCTTGGAGGGTGTGAACGAAATCCAGATGCTCCACAGCACCGAGCCAATGTAGGCCAGCAATGTGGTCGCTGCCAGCGGCAACAGCGCCGCATGCAAGGCCATATTCAGGCGTTTGGGTCTTTGACGTTGGGCCATAAGAAACATTTGGGCTGAACACCCCCCAACCCTCGGCTTTTGAAGCCGGGGTGAGGCGTGCAAAAATACGGAAAAAGCGCGCGGGGCAAGCTGCCCCGCGTCATCACCTGCTGCTTACAGCTTCAAAGCTGCTTGCATTGCCTTCACGGCGTCGTCGGTGGACTGGTTGGAGTTCCAGAACTTGCTGATCGCGTCTTCAAACGCGCCCTTGGCATCGGGGGTGATCAACTCGTTATCGCTTTGCAGCAAACGGTTTTCCTTGATGGCTTGCACACCCGCTTGTGCGCAGGCGTCCATTTTGCTCAAGTCAACATCGGAACGAATGGGGATAGAACCCTTCTTGTTGTTGAAAGCCACCTGCCCGGCTGGAGAAATCATCATTTCAGCCAGCTTCTTCTGGGCAGCAACCGAGTCGGCCTTGTTGGTCTTCGGGAACACGAACACGTCACCACCGATGGCGTAAGGCATTTTGGGGCCACCGGCCATCATGCAACCAAAGTCCTTGCCTTCCACCTTTTTGGCGTTGATGAACTCGCCCTTGGCCCAGTCACCCATGAACTGGAAGCCGGCCTTGCCCTCGATCACCATGTTGGTGGCCAAGTTCCAGTCGCGGCCAGGAGAACCGGGATCGGTGTAGGCCTTGAGCTTTTTGAAGCTTTCCAGAGCTTTGCGGAACTGGGGGCTGGAGGCATCGCGGCCCTTGAACGTCTTGACGTAAAGGTCAGCGCCACCGGTGGCCAGCAACACCGAACGGAAGGTGATGCCCTCTTGCCAGCCTTGGCCACCGAATGCCAACGGCGTTACACCGGCGGCCTTGAGCTTGTCCATGGCGGCAAACACGTCATCCAGCGTGGTCGGGTTTTGAGTAACACCCGCCTTGGCCAGCACAGCCTTGTTGTACCAAACCCAGTTTTCGTTGTGCAGGTTTACGGGAACCGCAAAGTACTTGCCGTTGACCTTGACCGCATTTTTGATTTTCTCGGGCAGTATTTTGTCCCAGTTGCCTTTTGCAGCCACGTCGCTCATGTCATTGAGCAGGCCTTCTTTGATGATTTCTTCGTACTGTTTGCCGTAGTTGTATTGGGCTGCAGTCGGTGGGTCGCCGCCCATGGTGCGGTTGGCCGTTACGGTACGCGCTTGGGCGCCGCCGCCGCCAGCAATCGGGGTGTCCACCCAGGTGCCACCGGCCTTGGTGTACATGTCGGCCAGTTCCTTGATGGCGGCTGCTTCGCCGCCGGCGGTCCACCAGTGAATCACTTCGGCCTTTTGCGCCATGGCGCCACCCACAAAACCGACGCTGGCGAATGCGGCCAAGGCCACCTTTTTCAATTGCAATTTCATCAGTTGTCTCCGTATTTGACTGACTGCGGCTTACCTACACTGCACCAAGCTGCCGCCGATGGACTTGATGCGATCACACCTCAATTGGAACCGATTCCAATGGAATCGGTTCCAATGATGGATTCAGTCAAACCATCTGACAACTGGTGTTTACCCGCAACGCCACAAGGGGCTCTACCGCGCCCACAAAGCCAAGTCGTCGGGCTTGACTTGGCCAATTTTGCGGTGTGCCACGCGGCCCCCCGCGTCAAACACCACGGTGTAGGGCAGCCCGCCGTTGGTATTGCCCAACTGCTTGCTCAACTCGGTACCCCCCAATCCACCCATCACCACCGGGAAATCGACCGGGGTTTTTTGCAGGAACTTGCGCACCGCGCTGGGTTGGTCCACTGCCAAGCCCACCACCTGCCAACCGGCAGCGCGCTGCTGCCCGTAAAAACGATTGAGCAAGGGCAACTCTTCAACACAGGGGGGGCACCACGTGGCCCAGAAATTCAACAGCAACGGTCGTCCGCGCAGGGCTTGCAGGTCAACCGTTTGCCCGTCAGGCCCCGCCCACGGCTGAAGCCAGAAAGCGTCTTCGGCGGCGGGTTGCATGGCGCCAGGCTTCATGCGCCACCAAGCAAACCCCGCGCCCGCCGCACCGGCCGCCAGGGCCACACCCGCCATCAGTGCATGTCGCTTGTTCATGTCAATGTGCTGCTGCACCTGTGTTCACTTCATCAGTCATTCGCCGGCGCAAGGCCGCTGCGTCGCCACGGGGTTTGCGCCCCAGGTCGTCTGCTCGCAATGCGCCCCGCAGATCGTCGGCGTCGTTGACCAGCAAATGCACCCCCACCCAAGTTTGCAAAGGCTCGGAGCGAGCGTTCAGACTCAGTGCGTCCACGGTATTCCCGTGCAAGCCCTTGACTTGGGTGGCATCGTAGTCCACTCCTTGGTTGATGAGTTCTATTTCCAGGGCCTTGGGGTCGTCACAAAACAGCTGCAGGTAAATATCGCTGTGGTGGGTTGCGGTGCCGTGCCACACCGCACCGCCGAGGTGGGGCCGGTAGGCGGCCAAGCGGTCCATCCAGACCAGCGCCAGTTCGCGCAGTGCCTGCAATTCTTGCGGCTGGGTGTCTGCACAAAAAAGGGCAATGTGCTCACGCACAGCCGCCTCCAGCAAGTTGTTGTCTGGCAGCGGTGTGCGGGCGGGCAACCCCAGATTTTTGGCTGCGCGCACCTTGGCCGGGCCGTATTCCAGGCCATCGTCCACCACCAGGGCGGCAGCGGCGGCGGCAATTTCGAGCTGAACGGTAGGGTTCATACGCACCGATTGTGCACGGATAATCCAACCCATGCATATACACATACTGGGCATTTGCGGCACCTTCATGGGTGGGGTGGCCGCCCTGGCACGCGAGGCGGGTCACAAGGTCACAGGCTGCGACGCGGGCGTTTACCCCCCTATGAGCGATCAGTTGCGCGCCCTGGGCATTGACCTGATTGAGGGCTTTGGGGCAGACCAACTGGCGCTTGGCCCCGACGTGTTTGTGGTGGGCAATGTGGTGTCGCGTGCCCGGTTGCCCGACGGTTCGCCCAAATTTCCGCTGATGGAGGCCATTTTGGAGTCAGGCGCCCGCTACACCAGCGGCCCCCAGTGGATGAGCGAGCACATTTTGCACGGGCGGCACGTGCTGGCCGTGGCAGGCACCCACGGCAAAACCACCACCACCTCCATGCTGAGCTGGATACTGGAACACGCCGGCCTGAACCCCGGTTTTCTGGTGGGCGGGGTGCCCCTGAATTTTGGGGTGTCTGCGCGTTTGGGCCAGGGCAAATGCTTTGTGATTGAAGCCGACGAGTACGACACCGCCTTCTTTGACAAGCGCAGCAAATTCGTGCATTACCGCCCCCGCACTGCGGTGCTCAACAACCTGGAGTTCGACCACGCCGATATTTTTGACGACCTGGCTGCGATTGAACGCCAGTTCCACCACCTGGTGCGCACCGTGCCAGGCAGCGGCCGGGTGGTGTTCAACGGCCTGGAAGAAAGCCTTGCGCGTGTGCTGCACCAAGGTTGCTGGAGCGAACAACGCAGCTTTGGCTCGGCGGTGTGTGACTTTGCGGCCCACGGCGAAGCCCACGACTTCGCTGTGATGCACCGCGGCCAAGCGGTGGCGCAGGTGCGCTGGGGCTTGAGCGGCCAACACAACCAGCTCAACGCCCTGGCGGCCATTGCGGCGGCAGAACACGCTGGGGTAACGCCGGCGCAATCAGCCCAAGCCCTGGGCAGCTTTCAGAACGTGAAACGGCGCATGGAAGTTCGCGGCACGGTGGGCCACCCCAACGGCCCGATCACCGTGTACGACGACTTTGCCCACCACCCGACCGCCATACGCACCACGGTGGACGGTTTGAAACGGCAGCTGCAAATTCAGGGCAACAGCGGGCGCATACTGGCGGTGTTTGAACCCCGCTCCAACACCATGAAGCTGGGCACCATGAAAGCGCAGTTGCCCTGGAGCCTGGAAAATGCCGACCTGGCGTTCTGCCACAGCGGCGGGCTGGGATGGGACGCTGCAGCCGCGCTACAACCCATGGCCGAGCGGGCCCTGGTGGCCCCGGACATTGACACCTTGGTGAAGCAGGTGCGCCAAGCGGCACAGCCCGGTGACCACATTTTGTGCATGAGCAACGGGGGCTTTGGCGGCGTGCACCTGCGCCTGCTGGAAGCGCTTAAAAGGTAACCGCCATTGAAGGCACGTCAATCCGCACCACCGGCTTGACGAGAACGGCGGTTACCGCACGGGCGAACGCTTTGGCCCACGGCCGGTACTGCTCTTCAGCAAACCGGGGTTGGCCAGCCGCCATCGCCACCGACAGCACCTTGTCGGCCAGCAACACCTTGCCCGTGGGGCGCAAAGGCTCGCATTCAAGTTGCACAAACTGCTGATCAAGCCACTCCCGCGCCAAATCGTGGGGCATGGGTTGCACCTCGTCCAAGTCGAGGGCGTATGTTTGCGCATCGCCCCAACTCACAATCACTTGACTGCGCTTCACTTCAGACCTCCAGAGTGGGTATCGTCCATACAGTGCATTGTGCCAGTGATGTTCAACCCCGGCGCACCTTGACAGCGTCGCTCAGAATTTGCAGCACATTGACCGAACTGTCCCAATCGATGCAAGCGTCGGTGATGCTTTGCCCGTAGTGGAGTTTGTTCACATCGTCTTTTCCCGGGGTGAACTTTTGGGCCCCGCCCTTGAGGTGGCTCTCTACCATCACGCCGAACACCTGGGTGGACCCTCCGGACACCTGCACAGCAATGTCTTGGGCCACTTCGACCTGCTTTTCGTGCTGTTTGCTGCTGTTGGCATGGCTGAAATCCACCATCAGGGTGGCAGGGAGCTTGGCCGCCTCCAGTTCCTTGCAAGCAGCGGCCACACTGGTCGCATCGTAATTGGGGGCTTTGCCGCCGCGCAAAATCACGTGGCAGTCGGGGTTGCCCTTGGTTTGCACCACAGCCACCTGGCCATTTTTGTGCACCGACAAAAAGTGGTGCCCACGGCCTGCCGCCTGGATGGCGTCGGTGGCAATTTTGATGTTGCCGTCGGTGCCGTTCTTGAACCCTATGGGGGCCGAAATACCCGAAGCCAACTCGCGGTGCACCTGGCTTTCCGTGGTGCGCGCGCCAATGGCACCCCAGGAAATCAAGTCACCAATGTATTGGGGGCTGATGGTGTCCAGGAACTCGCTGGCAGCGGGTAAACCCAGGCGGTTGATTTCAATCAGCAACTGGCGGGCAATGCGCAGGCCCTCGTCGATGCGGTAGCTTTCATCGAGGTAGGGGTCGTTGATCAAACCCTTCCAGCCCACCGTGGTGCGTGGTTTCTCGAAGTACACGCGCATCACCACCTCCAGTGTGTCGGCGTATTGGTCGCGCATGTCTTTCAAGCGGCGCGCGTACTCCATGGCCGCAGCGGGGTCGTGTATTGAGCACGGTCCAATGATCACCAGCAAGCGATCGTCCTTGCCGTTGATGATGTTGTGGATGGATTTGCGGGTGTCAGCAATCAGCTTTTCGGTTGCGGTGCCGGCGATCGGGAAAAAGCGAATCAAATGTTCGGGCGGGGGGAGCACGGTGATGTCCTGGATGCGTTGGTCGTCGGTGCGGCTGGTGCGGTCGGCGGGGTGCGCATACCAAACATCGGTGTGGGTGGCTTTGGTCATCACGGGGCTCCTGAATCGAA
>JBDKEX010000176.1:0-6969 GCA_039798985.1 Pseudomonadota bacterium
CCACCGGTTTTGGTCAGAATTTGCTCCATGTTCTTCTGAGCAGCTTCTGGCTTCCAGTCGTCTGTGTACTCTTCGCCCACGATCTTGATGTCGCCCTTTTTGATGGAAGCGTCCAACACTTCTTGCTGGCCTGCACGCAGCAAGTCAGCATTGGGGTCTGTGGATGCCCCCTTGATCATGGCGTAGTTGCCTTTGGGCTTGGCAGCCAAGATGGCTTGCGCTTGCAGGCGACCCACTTCCTTGTTGTTGAAGGAGATGTAGAACACTTCGGGAGATTCGAACAGGCGGTCATAGGCAATCACTGGAATGCCCTTGGCCTTGGCCTTGGCCAGTGCAGGTGCAATAGCGTCCTTGTCCTGGGCCAGAATCATCAGCACTTTTGCGCCTTTGTTGATCAGGCCGTCGATGTCTGCGAGCTGCTTTTCGGGGGATGCTTGTGCATCGGCCGCCACGTATGTGGCGCCGTGCTTGGCGAGTTCGTCCTTGATGGCTTTCTCGTCGGTTGTCCAACGTTCTTCACGGAAATTGGACCAGCTCACGCCAACCACCTGAGCCATCACTGAGGTGCTGGCTGCGGCAAACAGTGCAGCTGCCATTACGGTGCGTTTAAATTTCATTCAAGTCTCCAAAAAAAACACGCAAGTCGAACTTGGACGGTTTCGACAACCCATTTCTTGACCCAGGCCGCCCCCTGGGTATTTCACTTGCTCGGGTTCTGGGAACCCAAATCAAGATCTCTCGCTAAATCCACGCCACCACAAGCAGGACGGCGTTATTGCCAGCCCAGTGCCTGGAGCTGACCTTGCGCACCTCTTTGCTTCATGTACAAACCGCTGGGATTGCTCTGACCAACACAGGAACGCCGTTGCAAGGATTGACCGTGGATAAACAACTGCATAAACTCTTTCAATATTCATTGCAGATTAATATGCAATGAATATTGCATTGAATGATAAGTGGCAACACATACTGCACAATCCGGGTTTACCCTAAATTTGTTGTGCAAACATGGTTAAGCTGCACCTCACCACGCACCGGTTGACTGCGCCCTGTGTTTTCCTATTCCTCTACCGGGCGCTGCAGGCGCACTCAGGGAAAAAACGCCACCTAATAGGTGGCGCTCATTGGCATGACTGGGCTCGTAGCGGTGCTACGCAACAGCTTTCAAAGCGTTTCGGTTGACAACGAGGTTGTGGTCAATGCAGCCGTTGAAAAAATCCAAAACGTTTTGGACCGACGAGATGGCCATGCGTTCACCGCACTCGGCCGTCAGTCCGGCGATGTGGGGCGTCAGGATGGCGTTATACAAGCCAAAAAGGGCATTGCCCTCGGTCGGAGGTTCGGTCTCAAAAACATCCACCCCGGCGCCAGCAATTACGCCGTTCTTGAGTGCATCAGCCAGTGCAGCCTCATCAATGACGCCACCACGCGCGGTGTTTACCAAAACCGCGTTGGGGCGCATCAACGCAATTTCGGCCGCGCCAATCAGCGCTTTGCCGCTGTGCGGCACGTTGACCGATACGGCATCCGCCCAGCGCAAACCCTTTTCCAGCGCGCTGACCGGCGCAACCTCACCGGCAGGCCAACCGGCTTTTTCCAGATAAGGGTCAAACGCGCGTATGGTCATGTTGAAACCCGATGCCATGCGAGCCAGGTGCCGGCCAATGCGGCCGTAGCCGATGATCAACAGGTTCTTGCCGCTGACCTCGCGGGCCGAAAGCGTGTTGCGCCAGCCCCATTCGCCGTGGCGCACCGAGGCGTCTGCCTTGACGGTCTGCTTGGTCGCAGCCAGCACCAGCATCATGCTGTGTTCGGCCACTGATATCGAGTTGGCATCGCCACAGATGGCCAGTGCAATGCCGCGCGCATTGACCGATGGCAGGTCCACCGCGTCATAGCCCACGCCATGGCGCGACACGATCTTGAGGTGTGGTGCTGACGCTATGGTGGCCGCGCTGCAGGGTTGCGTGCGGATCACCAAGGCATCGGCTTTTCCCATGAAGGGCGCGTAGCTGGCCTCGCTCACCTCTTCCACGTAGTCATAGGTAATGCCCGGTACGTTCTGCAGCAGTGCCATGCCGCTGGGATGGATCTTTCCGGCAACAACAATGTGGGGCATCAGTACGCTCCCTTTGATTCGGCAACTTGGGCAGACTTTTCGCCCGCCAGTTTGCGGAACCTGGCAACACTGTCTTGTGCTGCAGCGGCGAGCAAACGCGAGTCACCCGAGACGGTGGTCATGTCAAAGCCCCAGGCGATGGCGCGAACCGCGTACTCCGGCGTGCCGCAGTGCAGGGCGGCACGAATGCCATTTTTCTTGCAAGCCGCCACGATTGTTTTCAGGGCTTCAATCATTTCAGGCTCCTCGCGATCAAAGGCCGGAGCCAGCCGCCCCTGCATCAGGCTGAAGGTCAGGTCTGCGGGGCCCACATAGATCCCATCCAGACCTGGTGTGGCAGCAATCGCGTCCAGGTTCTGCATGGCCTCTGCCGTTTCCACCATGGCGAATGCCAGCATCTCGCCGTTGGCTTCCTGAGCGTAGTTGGCGCCTGCAGAGAAGTTGGCACGGGTGGGGCCAAAGGAGCGTTGGCCCAAGGGCGGGTAGCGCATGTAACTCACAAATTCCGCCGCTTGTTCGGCCGTATTGATCATGGGGCAGACCACGCCATACGCACCGGCGTCCAGGGCCTTCATGATGATTCCGGGTTCCAGCCATGGCACTCGGGCCAGCAGGGTCAGGCCCGAGGCACGCATGGCCTGGAACATGGGCAGCACATCGCTGTAATCCAGCGCACCGTGCTGGATGTCAATGCAGATGCTGTCATAGCCCTGAGCGGCCATGATCTCAGCGGTAAAGGGGTTGCCCACCGACAGCCAGCCGTTGAGGCTGGGTTTGCCTTGTTCCCAAATTTCCTTGAGTTTGTTCTTAATCATGCGGGTCTCTTACAAAACGATTTGTGCCAGCTTGGTGTCAAGGTAGTCGGCAATGCCTTCTACGCCTCCTTCGCGGCCCATGCCGGAATACTTGGTGCCACCAAACGGGGCTTCCGAGGCGGCCATGGCAAAACTGTTGATGCCCACCATGCCGACCTTGAGGCCCGCGACTGTGTCCCGGATGCGCTTGGCGCTGCGCGTGAAAGCGTAGGCAGACAGCCCCATCTCTGATGCGTTGGCACGCTGTATCACTTCGTCGTCGTTCTTGAAGGTGGTGATGGCAGCAATAGGTCCAAAGTTTTCCTGCTCAAACACCTTCATGGAATCGGTCACATTCACCAGCACCGTGGGTTCAAAAAAGAAGCCTTTGGCATGCTGAGTTGAGCGGCGCCCCCCGGTGGCCACCTTGGCGCCCGCCGCAATGGCGTTCTCAACAATGGATTCCATCTCGTCCATACGCGCCGCGTTGATCAGCGGGCCCATTTGCGTTGCGGCATCCAGACCGTCACCCAACTTCAGTGCCTTGGCACGTTCCACAAAGCCCTCCACAAAAGCATCGTGCAAGCTTTCATGGATAAAGAAGCGGTCTGCCGTCACGCACACCTGCCCTGCATTGGCGTACTTGGTGGGCACCGAGACACTCAGCGCCAATTCCAGGTCGGCGTCGTCGTACACGATAAGCGGCGCATTGCCACCCAACTCCATGGAGGTTTTCTTGACGGTGTCCGCAGCGTCGCGCAGCATTTGCTGGCCCACGCGGGTAGAGCCGGTGAGCGATACCTTGCGCACCGACGCTGCCGCCATGATGGGCGCGTAGGTGGTTGAGGTGGGCCCGACCACCAACCCAACAACACCTGCCGGAATGTTCGCTTCTCTCAGGCAATCCACCATCACCATGGCCACACCCGGTGTCTGGCTGGAAGGGCGGATGACGATGGAGCAGCCGGCCGCCAATGCAGGCGCCACTTTGCGTGCAATCAGGGCTGCCGGAAAGTTCCAAGCCGTGAAAGCCGCAGCCACGCCCACGGGCTCATGGCTGATTTCAAAACGACCGCCGGGTACGCGGCTCTCTACCACTCGGCCATAGATGCGTCGGGCCTCTTCGGCCATCCACCGGAACTGGTCGATAGAGAGGTTCCATTCGCGTTCAGCCTGAGCGAGGGGCTTGCCGGTTTCAGTGGAAATCATGGTCGCGCCTTCCATGCGGCGGCGGGTCATGATGTCGGCCACCAGGTGCAGTGCATCGGCGCGCTCGAATGAGGATTTTCTCTTCCAGATATCAAATCCTCGCTCTGCACACGCAATGGCTTCCAGCGTGTCCGCGTGCGTGGCATAGGGCACGTTTCCCAGCGACTCTTGAGTCACAGGGCTGAACACCGGGGCGCTCTGCTTGTCCGACGCTTCGCGCCATTCTCCGCTCAGAAACAGGCCAAATTTTTTGTACATCACTTAACCCATTTCACTCATTTGGACCACGCGGCCCGTTTGCGCGGATTTCAGCGCAGCTTCGGCCAACATCAGCGCCAGGCGGCCATCGGTAAAGCCCACTTCAGGGGCACGCTTGTTTTCAATGGCGTCCACGAATTCGCTGATCTCGTCAGCAAACGCTTGCTCGTAGCGTTCAATAAAAAAGTTCTGGTAGGGCTCCGAACGCTCGGTAAAAGTCTGGGTGTGCAGGGTGGCTTCGTGGTTCTTGCGGTTCTGCGAGCTCGCCAGACCCAAGGTGCCCAGGGCTTCCACGCGCTGGTCGTAGCCGTACACCGCTTGGCGCGAGTTGTTGATAACGCACTGCTTGCCGCTGGCGGTTGTTAAAGTGACGCACACCGTGTCGTAGTCCTGTAACTCATCCATAAGCGCAGGGTTCACCAGGCGGCTGCCTGTTGCAAACACGCTCACCGGTTCTTCGCCCAACATGAAGCGAGCCATGTCGAAGTCATGGATGGTCATGTCGCGAAAAATGCCGCCAGACACGCGCAAATAAGCGGCGGGTGCCATGCCAGGATCCCGCGAAGTAATCATGACCTGGTGCAATTCGCCAATATCGCCACGGCGCACGGCATCACGTGTTGCACGGTGGCCCGGGTCGAAGCGGCGTACAAAGCCCAACATGATGGGCACATTGCTGTTGCGGATCTTCTCGAAGCAGGCGTTAACGCGGGCCAAACTCAAATCAATGGGCTTCTCGCACAGAATAGGTTTGCCAGCAGCAACCGCCTGTTCCAGAATGTCTGCGTGCGTGTCGGTGGAAGTTGCAATAAGAATTGCATCCACGCCGGGGTCAGCCAGAACCTCGGCAATAGAGCCAGATGTTTTCACACCCAATTCCGCGGCCACTTTGTCAGCTGAGGGCTGATGAATATCAAATACCGTTGCCAGACGCGCACGTGGGTGTTTGGCGATGTTACGAGCATGCATCACACCGATGCGACCACAACCTAAAACTGCAATGTTGACCATAAGGTACCTCCTTGTGCAATAATAATTGCTGATAGATGAGATTGTCAATAACTGATTCAAACCCTGGAGATTCACATGCTCGAGAAGACCGTTCGCCTCACCATGGCCCAAGCGCTGGTCAAGTACCTGTGCAACCAATTCACCGAAATCGAGGGTGAGAAGGTGCCCCTTTTTGCGGGTGTGTTCGCCATTTTTGGGCACGGCAACGTGACTTGTTTGTCAGAGGCACTCGAAGCAGTTCAAGACACCTTGCCCACTTGGCGCGGCCAGAACGAGCAGTCCATGGCGCTGTCTGCCGTGGCCTTTGCCAAGGCCAAAAAGCGCCGCCAGTTGATGATTGCGGCCACATCCATTGGCCCCGGTGCGGCCAATATGGTCACCGCCGCGGGCACGGCCCACGCCAACCGCCTGCCGGTGTTGCTGCTGGCGGGTGACACCTTTGCCAACCGCCTGCCCGACCCCGTGCTGCAACAGGTGGAGCATTACAACAACCCAACCATCACCGTGAACGACAGCTTCAAGGCTGTGGTGCGCTACTGGGACCGGATCACCCTACCCGAGCAAATCATCACGTCCTTGCCACAAGCCATTGCCACCATGCTGGACCCGGCCGATTGCGGCCCGGCTTTCATTGGCCTGTGCCAGGACACGCAGGAAATTGCCTTTGATTACCCGGTGGAATTCTTCGAGCCCACAACCTGGGGGGTACCCCGCCCCCGTGCCGACAAAGACAAGGTTGCGCAAGCCGTGGCACTGCTCAAGACCGCCAAGAAGCCGCTCATCATCTCGGGCGGTGGCGTGCGCTACTCGCTGGCTGAAACCGAAGTGGCGGATTTTGCCTTGCGCCATAACATCCCCGTGGTGGAAACCATTGCAGGCAAGGGCGGCCTTACCCACTACCACCCCGCCCATGCAGGCCCGATCGGCATCGTAGGCTCCACCTCGGCCAACGCACTGGCCAGTGAAGCCGATGTGATAGTGGCTATTGGGACCCGTTTGCAAGACTTCACAACGGGTTCTTGGACCCTGTTTGGTCGCGATGCCAAGTTCGTCGCGGTCAACACCGCGCGGTGGGACGCTACCAAGCACCGTGCGCTGTCGGTGGTCGGTGATGCCCGAGAGACGGTTGAAGAAATGCACGACCAGTTGGGAACTTGGGAAGCCTCACCCGAGTGGTTTGGGCGCTCCCGCACCCTGTTTGGCGAGTGGGAAGCCTTGCTGGAAAGCCACAAAAAGCCTACCAACGCACCCATTCCCACCTATGCCCAGGTGGTGGACGTCATTAACAAAGGTGCGCGCGACAACGACACCCTGATCGCGGCCGCCGGCGGCATGCCGGGTGAAGTGACCAAGGGCTGGCGCGTGAAAGACCCACACACCTTTGACTGCGAATTTGGCTTCTCCTGCATGGGCTATGAAATTGCAGCCGGCTGGGGACACGCCATGGCCAAGGACGGAAAGGGCACCCCCATCGTGATGATTGGGGACGGCACCTACATGATGATGAACTCCGACATCTATTCCACCGTGCTCTCGGGCCACAAGATGATTGTGGTGGTGTGTGACAACGGGGGCTAC
>JBDKEX010000177.1:0-4407 GCA_039798985.1 Pseudomonadota bacterium
TGATTTTTTCGCCTTCTTGCAGCGGGAACATGTTGACAATGGGCCGACCCCGCGAGCCGCGCGAACCGGCTGGCACCTCCCAAACCTTGAGCCAATACAAACGCCCCCGGTTGCTGAAGCAAAGGATGTAGTCGTGCGTGTTGGCAATAAAGAGCTGGTCGATCCAGTCGTCTTCCTTGGTGGCGGTGGCTTGTTTGCCCCTACCGCCGCGTTTTTGGGCACGGTATTCAGACAAGGGTTGGCTTTTGATGTAGCCGCTGTGCGAGAGCGTGACCACCATGTCGGTGGGGGTGATCAGGTCTTCGGTGGAAAGGTCTTGAGCACTGTGTTCAATCTCACTGCGGCGAGCACCGAGCTTGGTCTGGCCGAATTCAGCTTTGATGGCCGAGAGTTCGTCGCCAATGATGGTTGAAACCCGTTGGGGCTTGGCCAAGATGTCGAGCAGGTCGTCGATCTCGGCCATGACATCTTTGTACTCGGCCACGATCTTGTCCTGCTCCAGCCCTGTGAGGCGTTGCAGGCGCATTTGCAGAATTTCTTGCGCTTGCGTCTCGCTGAGTCGGTACAGGCCGTCTTGACCCATGCCAAATTCCCGCTCCAGGCCTTCCGGGCGGTAGTCGTCGGCGTTGATGGTGGTGCCATCGTCCTTGGCGCGGGTCAGCATTTGGCGCACCAGCTGGCTGTCCCAACTGCGCGTCATCAATTCTGCCTTGGCCACGGGCGGGGTAGGGGCGTTGCGGATGATGCGAATGAATTCGTCGATATTGGCCAGCGCCACCGCCAAGCCTTCGAGCACATGGCCGCGGTCGCGCGCCTTGCGCAAGTTGAACACGGTGCGGCGGGTTACCACTTCGCGGCGGTGCTGCAGGAAAATGTCGATCAGATCCTTTAGGTTGCACAGCTTGGGCTGGCCATCGACCAGTGCCACCATGTTCATGCC
Organism: Pseudomonadota bacterium; assembly: GCA_039798985.1. GTDB lineage: Bacteria > Pseudomonadota > Gammaproteobacteria > Burkholderiales > Burkholderiaceae_C > JBDKEX01. Next base: position 941 of record JBDKEX010000177.1, read on the forward strand.
AAAGGTGTCTTGCAGCTGGGTTTGCTTGTAGAGGTTGTTGAGCACCACCTCGGGCACTTCGCCGCGCTTGAGCTCGATCACCACCCGCATGCCGTCTTTGTCGGACTCGTCCTGGATGTGGCTGATGCCCTCGATCTTCTTTTCGTGAACCAGCTCGGCAATCCGTTCCAACAGGCTCTTTTTGTTCACCTGGTACGGAATTTCATCGACGATGATGGCTTGGCGCTGGCCTTTGTCGATGTCTTCGAAGTGGCAACGTGCACGCATCACCACCCGGCCGCGGCCGGTGCGGTAGCCGTCTTTGACGCCGTTGATGCCATAAATAATGCCTGCCGTTGGGAAATCCGGCGCGGGCACAATTTCCATCAAGTCGTCAATGGTGGCATCGGGCGATCGCAACAAATGCAGGCAGGCGTCTACCACTTCATTCAGGTTGTGTGGCGGTATGTTGGTGGCCATGCCCACCGCAATACCGGCCGATCCGTTGATCAGCAGGTTGGGCACGCGGGCCGGTAGCACCAGCGGTTCTTTTTCGGAGCCGTCGTAGTTGGGGCCGAAATCAACGGTGTCCTTGTCGATATCGGCCAACATTTCGTGCGCAATCTTGGCGAGGCGGATTTCGGTGTAACGCATGGCCGCTGCGCTGTCGCCATCCACCGAACCGAAGTTGCCTTGCCCGTCCACTAGCATGTGGCGCAACGAAAAGTCCTGGGCCATGCGCACAATGGTGTCGTAAACCGCACTGTCGCCGTGCGGGTGGTATTTGCCGATCACGTCACCCACAATACGGGCCGATTTTTTGTAAGCGCGGTTCCAGTCGTTGTTGAGTTCGTGCATGGCGAACAACACGCGCCTGTGCACCGGTTTCAGGCCGTCGCGCGCATCGGGCAAGGCTCGCCCCACAATCACGCTCATGGCGTAATCGAGGTAGCTGCGGCGCATTTCCTCTTCGAGGCTGATGGGCAGGGTTTCCTTGGCGAAAGAAGATGTCATGTGCGCGCAATGGTTGGCAGATCAACCTGCCATTTTACGTCCGACTCAAAGGAGTGCTTCTCTGGGCGACGAGGCTGCCAACACTTGCCTTTTGGGCAGGAACCCGGTTCACGCGCCGGCAATGTGGTTTGTGTGCAACGGTTTAGAGGTCTTTGAGTCGCAAAGTGTCTTGTCAAAAGCACCCGTCTGCCAAAAGCAGTGCATGCCTTGTGGCAAAATCAGGCCACGACAGGTGATAGTCCTGAGCGCTTATCACGTTGACAACGCAGTGAACCTGCACAACCTACCAAGAGGAACCCAATGAAACAATTGAATAAAGTGGCCGTGTTGTTTGCTACAGCCGTTCTGGCTTCTGCTGCTGGTGCGCAAACCGTTGACAACTGGCGTGCTGCCGACGGCACCGTTTGGAAAAACGGCACCAATGAATTCTGCTGGCGTGATGCCAACTGGACCCCGGCAACTGCCGCCAAGGGTTGCGACGGCGAAATCAAAGCCGCTCCTGCTGCAGCCCCGGCTCCTGCCGCAGCCCCGGCCGCGGCTCCTGCTGCCGCTCCAGCACCTGCAGCACCTGCCCCAGCTCCCGCAGCCGCACCTGCAGCAGCCGCTGCAAAGGTCACTTACGCAGCAGACGCCTTCTTTGACTTTGACAAGGCTGTTTTGAAGGCCGAAGGCAAAGCCAAGCTGGACGATTTGATTGGCAAAGTCAAAGCCATCAACTTGGAAGTGATCATTGCCGTGGGTCATGCCGACTCCACCGGTGCCGACGCTTACAACCAAAAACTGTCGGTTCGCCGCTCTGAAGCCGTGAAGGCCTACTTGGTGAGCAAAGGCATTGAAGCCAACCGCGTTTACACCGAAGGCAAAGGCGAGTCTCAGCCTGTTGCTGACAACAAAACACGCGAAGGCCGTGCAAAGAACCGCCGTGTTGAGATCGAAGTGGTGGGCACCCGTCCCAACAAGTGATCTGACAACCATCAGGTAACGAACCGCGCTACGGCGCGGTTTTTTTTCGACCCTTCATAATGCGCCTATGGACAAAACACTGAACGTGGACCCGGCCGAAGTGGCCAAATTTTCTGAACTTGCACACCGCTGGTGGGACCCCGAGAGCGAATTTCGGCCTTTGCACCAAATAAACCCCTTGCGCTTGGACTGGATCAACCGGCTCGCTGCCTTGCGTGGCAAGCGGGTGCTGGATGTGGGTTGCGGCGGCGGTATTTTGTCGGATTCCATGGCCCGTGCGGGTGCACAGGTCACCGGCATAGACATGTCGACCAAAGCCCTGAAGGTTGCGCAGTTGCATGCCTTGGAGGCGGGTACCGAGGGTGTGACTTACCGCGAGATCAGTGCTGAGCAGTTGGCGCAGGAGTGCCCAGGATCTTTTGATGCGGTTACCTGTATGGAGATGTTGGAGCACGTGCCCGATCCCGCATCGGTGGTTCGTGCGTGCCACGCCCTGGTCAAACCCGGTGGGTGGGTGTTTTTTTCCACGATCAACCGCAACCCCAAATCGTTTTTGTTTGCCATTGTGGGGGCCGAATATGTGTTGCAGTTGCTGCCCAAAGGCACCCATGAATACGCCAAATTCATAAAACCCAGCGAATTGGCGAGCTACTGCAGACAAGCGGGCTTGCAATTGCTGAGCACCAAAGGCATGGAGTACAACCCACTGACGCGCCGCTACTGGTTGAGCGATGACACCAGCGTGAACTATCTGCTGGCCACTCAAAAGGCGGCAACATGACGCAACTGGCCCATATACGCGCGGTCTTGTTTGACTTGGACGGCACCCTGATTGACAGCGCCCCAGATTTGGGTTTTGCTGTGGATTTGATGCGGGTAAAGCGAGGGTTGGGTTCTTTGCCTTTGGAGGTGTACCGGCCCATGGCTGGGGCAGGCGCCCGCGGCATGTTGGGTGTGGCCTTTGGCATCAAGCCCGACCATCACGAATTCGATGCCTTGAAGCACGAGTTTTTTGACAACTACCAGGCCTGTATGACGCAGCGCACCTGTGCGTTTGAAGGCGTTCAGTCTTTGCTGAATGGTTTGGTTGAGCGGGGGTATGGTTGGGGGGTGGTGACCAACAAGTCCGAACGTTTTGCCTTGCCTTTGACGGCACACATGCCTGAGTTTTCCACGGCGGGTACCGTGGTGTGCGGCGACACCACGCCACATGCGAAACCGCACCCGGCCCCTTTGCTGGAAGCGGCTAAGCGGTTGAATTTGGCAGCCCATCAATGCCTGTATGTGGGTGACGATGAGCGTGATATTCAGGCGGGCAAAGCGGCGGGCATGCTCACAGTGGCCGCAACTTATGGTTATTTGGGGCAATCCAGCAGCGTGGCCGACTGGTGAGGGGATTATTGGGTGTCGACGCCTTTGGCCCTGTTGGACTTGTTGAATGTGCGGGGTGATTGATGGGTAAAGCTTTTTGGTCTTTTTGCCTGTTGTTGCTGTTGGCTGGTTGCGCGCAC
>JBDKEX010000178.1:0-4123 GCA_039798985.1 Pseudomonadota bacterium
GCAACTTCGACGTGCGCAAACAACTGCTGGAATACGACGACGTGTCCAACGACCAGCGCAAGGTGATTTACCAGCAGCGCAACGACATCATTGATGCCCAGGACATGAGCGCCCAGATTGCAGGTTTGCGCGAAGGCTGCCTGAGTGATGTGGTGCGTGCCTATGTGCCCGCCGAGAGCGTTGAAGAACAGTGGGACCTGCCCGGCCTGGAAAAGGTGTTGGCGGAGGAGTGGGGTATTGCGGTGGCGTTGGTGCAGCAGCTGGCCGATGCCAGCGAAATCACCGACGAAGACATTCTGGCGCAGGTGCTGGAAGCCGCCAACGCGCTTTACGAAGCCAAGGTGGGCTTGGTGGGCCGCGAGAGTTTCACCAACTTTGAGCGGGTGGTGTTGTTGCAAAACATCGACAGCCATTGGCGCGATCACCTGAGCGCCCTGGACTACCTGCGCCAGGGCATCCACCTGCGCGGTTACGCCCAAAAGCAGCCCAAACAGGAATACAAACGCGAAGCGTTCTTGCTGTTCGGGCAGTTGCTGGACATGGTGCGCAACGAAGTGACCCGCCTGCTGATGAACGTGAAGGTGCAAAGCCCAGAGCAGGTGAGCACTGCGGCGCAGCAAATGGAAGCCCAAGCAGAACAACTGAGCAACGTCACCTACACCGCGCCCACCGAAACGGGCGAGGCCGAAACCACGACCGACCGCGGCTTGCTGAACGGGGTTGCCGCTGCCGATGTGCCGCGTGTGGGGCGCAACGACCCCTGCCCCTGCGGCAGTGGCAAAAAGTACAAGCACTGCCACGGCCAACTGAGCTGAAACTGCGCTGCCTGAGGTATTGAACGGAGTCGAACATGGCTGTGAACTGGATTGCGCCCAATGCGGCGAGCTTGCTGCCCGTACCGGGGGTGCGTATTGGCGTCACTGAAGCCGGCGTGCGCAAGGCCAACCGCAAAGACCTTACGGTGTTTTTGGTGGACGAAGGCAGTGCTGTGGGTGGCGTGTTCACGCAAAACCGCTACTGCGCGGCCCCGGTGCAAATTTGCCGCGAGCATTTGGCCGCGGGGCACGGTGTGCGGGCCATGGTCATCAACACCGGCAATGCCAACGCCGGCACAGGAGAGCCCGGCATGGTGAACGCGCGCGCCACCTGCATTGCCTTGGCCCGGCAACTCAGCGTGTCACCCGAGCAGATTCTGCCTTTTTCGACCGGCGTGATCATGGAACCGCTGCCGGTGGACCGCGTCATCAACGGGCTGCCTGCGGCCTTGGCCGATGCGCAGCCCAACCACTGGCTCAAGGCAGCAGAGGGCATCATGACCACCGACACCGTGGCCAAGGCCGCCAGCCGGCAGGTGCAGATCGGTGGCAAAACCGTCACGGTCACGGGCATTGCCAAAGGCGCGGGCATGATACGCCCCAACATGGCCACCATGCTGGGTTTTGTGGCCACCGATGCCAATATTGCTCCCGGTTTGTTGCCGCAGTTGGCCAAGGCCCTGGCCGATGTGTCCTTCAACCGGGTCACGGTGGATGGCGACACCTCCACCAACGATTCCTTTGTGGTGGTGGCCACTCAGCAGGCCGGTCATGCCCCTGTTACCGACTGGGCCAGCCCCGATGGGCAAGCCCTGCAAACCGCCATGGCCGAGGTGGCTCAGACCTTGGCGCACGCCATTGTGCGCGACGGCGAAGGGGCCACCAAGTTCATCGCGGTGCGGGTCGAGGGTGGGCAGACCACGGAAGAATGCCTGAAAGTGGCCTATGCCATTGCGCATTCGCCGCTGGTCAAAACCGCATTTTTTGCCAGCGACCCGAATTTGGGCCGCATCTTGGCTGCCGTGGGTTACGCGGGCATCACCGACCTGGACCAAAACAAAATCGATTTGCACCTGGACGATGTGCATGTCGTCAGCCAAGGTGGTCGTCGGGCCGAATACCGCGAAGAAGACGGTGCCCGTGTGATGGCGCAAAGCGAAATCACCATTCGCGTCGGTTTGGGCCGCGGGGTGGTGGCCGACACCGTCTGGACCTGTGATTTCAGCCACGACTACGTGACCATCAACGCCGACTACCGATCCTAAAGCCATGAACGACGCCCTTGAGCGCCTGCTGAAACGCGCCGAACAACTGATCGCCCGCATTGAGTCGGTGTTGCCACAGCCGTTGGGCCAGCCGGATTGGGGGGCGTCGGTGGCTTTTCGGTATCGCAAACGGGGCGGGCACGGTGTGCTGGAGCCAGTGCGCCACGTGGCCACCATAGCCCTGGCCGACTTGCAGGAAATCGACGTTCAGAAGGAAAAAATACAGCGCAACACCGCGCATTTTGTCAGTGGCTTGCCCGCCAACAACGTGTTGCTGACAGGCGCGCGGGGCACGGGCAAAAGCTCCCTGATCAAGGCCTGCTTGAACACTTTTGCCGAGCAGGGTTTGCGTTTGATCGAGGTGGATAAAACCGACTTGACCGATTTGCCTGACATTGTGGACGTGGTGGCCGACCGCCCGGAAAAGTTTGTGATCTTCTGCGACGACCTGAGCTTTGAAGACGGCGAGGCCGGTTACAAGGCCTTGAAATCCATACTCGATGGCTCGGTGGCAGCCTCCACGCCCAACGTGTTGATTTACGCCACCAGCAACCGCCGCCACTTGCTGCCGGAGTACATGAAAGAGAACCTCAGCTACACCCACAGCGAGGATGGCGAGGTTCACCCGGGCGAAGCGGTGGAGGAGAAAATTTCCCTGTCGGAGCGGTTTGGTTTGTGGGTGAGTTTTTACCCCTTCAGCCAAGACGAATACCTGAGCGTGGTGAACCAGTGGTTGAGCCACCACGGCGTAACAGAGGCTGAATACGAGCAGGCCCATCCCCTGGCCTTGGTGTGGGCGCTGGAGCGCGGTTCACGCAGCGGCCGCGTGGCCTACCAGTTTGCACGCGACTACGCCGGCAACCGCGCTGGGGTTTCGCCTTGACCCAGCCGTTTGTGCCGACCGTTTCACCAACCCACCCCGACCAAGTGCTGGTGGCCCATGGCGACCGGCCGCGTGAAGGCGGGTTGGATCGACCGGTGACCGAGGTGGCGGTGGGGGTGCTGATCAACCCGCAAGGCGCTTTTCTGCTCACCAGCCGTCCAACGGGCAAGGTTTACGAGGGCTACTGGGAGTTTCCAGGCGGCAAGCTGGAAGCCGGCGAAACCGTGGCCGATGCCTTGCGACGTGAATTGCAAGAGGAAATCGGTGTGACGATAGGCGCGGCGCACGCGTGGCGAGAAAAGCTGGTGGACTACCCGCACGCCTTGGTCCGCCTGAACTTTTGCAAGGTGTTTGACTGGACCGGCGACCTGCACATGCACGAGGGCCAGCAGTTCGCTTGGCAGACCTTGCCAGTGTCGGTGGCACCGGTGTTGCCCGGTACGGTGCCTGTGCTGGAATGGTTGTCCGAAGAGGCTGCCCGGGCCTGACGCTTCAGTTGCGGTCGGCCCACGCCGGATCGGCTTCTTCCAGCGGCGGCGCGGTGGGCACGCGAAAGGTTTCGCTGGCCCAAGCGCCCAAATCATGGGTTTTGCAGCGCTCGCCACAAAAAGGCCGGTAGCGGTTGCTGGGCGAATACACACTGGGCCCCCCACAGGCCGGGCACCGCACGGTGCGCGGGGTCTGGGTACCAGTTTCGAGCTTGTCCATGGGCCGCTTCAGGCGCAGAGCGACAGTTCCAAGGCCACGTCTTGGTCGGTGCAGGGTTGCAACTTGCCTTCTGGGTTGATGCGCATCAGCCGCACGGCATAGAGCAAACGGTTGCCACTGATCTCGGGTACCAAACCCGTGTCTGCGGCCAGTTTCAGGCGCAGCAATTGGAAGGTGCGCCCTTGAGGCAGGTTTTGCTGCAACACGCCCCCGTTGGCCAGCACTTTTTGCGGGCTTCCGTTGTCGCGCAGCAAGCGCAGCAACAGATACACACCGGTGCTCAGGGCTTGCAAAGCACCGCACCACAGGCGCAGGTCGCGCTGCCGTTGCGCTGGCGGCAGGTGCTGCCAATGGTGATAGGCTGGCAAGTCAAATTCGCAAGTGCCGCCGGGTATGGAAACCCGGCTGCGTATGGCTGACAAAAATTCGTTTTCTGACAGCACCTGCCCGAT
>JBDKEX010000179.1:0-2629 GCA_039798985.1 Pseudomonadota bacterium
CAGGCTTGCCAAATGTTGAGGTTTTCGTCCAGCAAAACGGGCTCGTGGGCCATCACCTCAAAAACACGGCTCAGAGGCTTGCGGCCCGTGTCAGGCTGCTGTGCTGCCGCGTAGGCATGCAGCGCCTGCTCAGCGGTGTGGGTCAGGTCGTGCGCGGGTGCGTGCGCACTCAAGCCCTTGGAGGTTGAAGTTGGGTTGCCTGCCGGCCCGCGGCGATCCCGGTCGGGGTCAATGGCCCACACGCGCGTAGCGCGCAGAACGGGTGCCACCTTTCGGAGTTCCTCGAAAGGCCCCAAAAACATTTGCCCCGATGTGCCATAAATTGCGAACATACCGCACCTCGCTCGATCTCATGTTACGCCATAGCCTGCGTTCAGCGAGGGGGCTCGGGCAGAAACAAGGCTTGCAGGTCGCTCAAAAAGTCAAATCCTCGCTCGGTGGGGCGTACCTGGTTGCCTTGGCGCTCCAACCACCCCTGGCGCTGCGCTTGCAGCAAAGCGGCTTGCAAACGCTGGGTGGGCAGACCGGTTCGTTCGCTGAACAAGCTCAAATCAAAACCGTCTCGCAGCCGCAAAGCGTTGAGCATGAATTCAAACGGTAGGTCTTGGGCAGACACCTCGGTTTCGCTTGACACTGCTTGCCCCCGGGCGGTGTTGTCCATGTATTGCTTGGGTTCACGCCAACGCACCTGCCGCACCACACGGTGCGCAAAACTCAGCTTGCTGTGGGCTCCGGCGCCTATGCCCAAATAGTCACCAAACTGCCAATAGTTCCAGTTGTGCCAGCAACGGTGGCCAGCCCGAGCGTAAGCCGACACCTCGTACCGCGCCCAACCCGCAGCGGCCGTGCGGGCTGTGATTTGGTCAAGCATGTCATAAGCAGTGTCTTCGTCTGGGACCACCGGGGGGTGACTGGCAAAGTAGGTGTTGGGCTCCAGCGTCAGGTGATAAACCGACAAATGGGGTGGATTGAACCCCAGCGCGACGTCCAGGTCCATGTTCAGGTCGCCCAGCGACTGCCCTGGCAAGGCGTACATCAGATCGATGTTGAAGGTATCAAAACACTGTGCGGCCTCGGCAACCGCTGCACGGGCCTGCTGGGCATTGTGAACCCGACCCAAGGCGACCAAAAACCGGTCGTTGAAACTTTGCACCCCTATGCTCAAACGGGTAACCCCGGCCTGACGGAATTGCCGGAAGCGGTCTTTCTCGAAGGTGCCGGGGTTGGCCTCCAGGGTGATTTCGGCGTCCGCCTCGAGCCGGACCAACGCCCTCACATCTGACAGCAACTGGTCTATGCCAGCCGGAGAAAACAAGCTGGGGGTGCCGCCCCCAATAAACACGCTGTGCACCGGGCGACCCCAAATCAGGGGCAAACTTTGCTCCAAATCCGCCCGCAGGGCAGCCAGGTAGGCCTGCTCGGGCATGGCACCGGTTTGACCCGCCGCCGCGCCCCATTCATGAGAATTGAAGTCGCAGTACGGGCACTTTTTGAGGCACCAAGGCAGGTGGATATAAAGCGCCAGCGGTGGCAAGGCCGCCAACTGGACCGCGCCTGGCCGGTAAAGCTGAACAACAGAAGAGTTCATGTCTCGGGCGCGAACCAGCGTTCCCGCATCAGCTCCAGCATGGCGCGCGCCGCGCGGCCCCGGTGGCTGTGGGCATTTTTAACCTCTGTAGGCAACTGGGCGAAAGTTTGCCCAAATTCGGGCACCCACATGATCGGGTCAAACCCAAAACCGTTGCCGCCCACAGGTTCAAGCGCAATCAAGCCCGCAACTCGCCCGGTGGCTACCAAGGGTTCGGGGTCGTTTGCGCTGCGCACTGCCACCAGGGTGCTGACCATGGCCGCCTGCCGGTTGGCTACGCCCTGCAATTGCTCCAACAAAGCGCGCACATTGTTTGCATCGCTTTTTTCGTAGCCAAATTGGGTGGCGTAGTAAGCGGTGTCCACCCCGGGCAACCCACCAAAAGCGTCCACACACAGGCCGGCGTCGTCTGCCATGGCGGGCAAACCGCTCATTTCAGAAGCGTGGCGCGCTTTGGCCAAAGCGTTTTCCACAAAGGTTCGGTAGGGTTCGGCGGCTTCGGGTATTTGCAGATCGCCCTGCTTGACCAGCTCCACCCCCAACGGCGCAAACATCGCTTGCAGTTCGGCCAGTTTCCCGGAATTGTTGGAAGCCAACACCAATTTGTGCGGGGTCATATGCAACCTCAAGCTGCCAGGGCAGCGCGTTGCAGCTGCATCAGTTCAGCAATACCCGCATCGGCCAAGGACAGGAGTTGGCTCATTTCTTCGCGGGTGAAGGCGGCGCCTTCGGCCGTGCCCTGCACCTCCACAAAATGCCCGGCGCCGGTCATCACAACATTCATGTCAGTGTCGCAGGCCGAGTCTTCGTCGTAATTCAAATCAAGCACCGGGGTGCCCCGGTAAATGCCCACCGAAACGGCTGCCACTTGTTGCAACACGGGGTTGCGCACCAGCTTGCCCTGCGCCATCAAGCGGGTTACGGCATCTTGAGCGGCCACAAAAGCGCCGGTGATGCTGGCGGTACGGGTGCCGCCGTCGGCCTGCAGCACATCGCAGTCCAGCGTGATGGTGCGTTCGCCCAGGGCCGCCAGGTCAAAAA
>JBDKEX010000180.1:0-24979 GCA_039798985.1 Pseudomonadota bacterium
ACCATCATGAAAATTCTTGTTGCGATTGCGTTCATTCTTATCATTGCCAGCTTGGCCTCGGCGTTAATCTTTTTAATGCGCGATAAAGGTCAAAGCAATCGCACCGTCTATGCATTAGCCCTGCGTGTTGGCTTATCTATATTGTTATTTGCCTTGCTATTAATTGCGCATCATTTAGGCTGGATACAACCTACAGGTATTGTGTATTAATCCTGATTTTTTTGCTGAAGCATGAAAAAAGCCGCACCGAAGTGCGGCTTTTTTATGTGTTGCGAATTACAGCCAGTAAACAACAACGTAGAGACCAAGCCATACTACGTCAACAAAGTGCCAGTACCAAGCAGCGCCTTCGAACCCGAAGTGGCGCTCTTTGGTGAAGTGGCCTTTTTGCAAACGCAAGGTGATGAACAACAGCATCAGCATGCCCACAAACACGTGGAAGCCGTGAAAGCCGGTCAGCATGAAAAAGGTCGAACCGAACACACCTGAGCTAAGCTTCAGGTTGAGGTCTGAGTAGGCGTGAGAGTATTCGTAGCCCTGCACGAACAAAAACACGATCCCCAAAATCACCGTGAACCACATGTAGGCAATGGTTTTGCTGCGATTGCCTTCCTGTATCGCGTGGTGGGCAATGGTCAGCGTCACACCAGAGGTCAACAGCAACGCCGTGTTGATGGTGGGCAACCAAAAAGGTCCCATGGTCTGGAAGGGCTCCACAATGCCCGCGGGCGACGCAGTTGCACCAGCCACCAGAGAAGGCCAAACCGCTTGGAAATCCGGCCAAATCAACGCGTTCTCAATGCTGCCCAAAGCTGGAACCGAATGGGTCCGGGTCCACCACAGTGCGGTAAAGAACGCGCCAAAAAACATCACTTCCGAGAAAATAAACCAGCTCATGCTCCAACGGTAAGAGATGTCGATCTTGTGACCATACATACCGCCTTCGCTTTCGCCCACGGAATCACGGAACCATTGGTACAGAACGAACAACCACCAAGCCAGGCCAAAAGCGACCGAATAAGCGCCCCATGAAGCGCCATTGATCCACTGGCCTGCACCAAGAACCACCATAAACAAGCCGATAGCGGCCATGACCGGGTGACGCGACGGACCCGGCACAAAGTAATACGGCGTAGTGCCATGGGAAGCTGCTGACATGCTCACTCCTAATTGCTCTTGTCTTGAACTCAAATCTGAAAAAACGACACCGATGGCCGCGCTATGCGACCACCCAATTCACCAAACCAATCAACACACCCACAAACACAAACGCCAAAACAACGCCCACTGCCAACAGGTGGAGCGGATTCAATTTGGCGATGTCTTCTTGGTAATCAGCATTTCTACGAACGCCCAGAAAGCCCCAAAGCACCGCCTTGACCGTGAACCACAGCGGTGTTTTTCGCTTGTGCAAAGCCTCAGTCATACCGCACCCGCCTTGTCGGTTCCAGACGCAGCCGTAGACTGCCCTGGTGCGGCAGGTGTTTTACCACCCACCTCAAAAAATGTGTACGACAAGGTGATGGTGGTGACATCCTTGGGCAAACGCGGGTCAATCACAAATGCCACAGGCCATTCCTTGCGTTCCCCCGGAGCCAGTGTGTACTGTGTGAAGCAAAAACATTCCAGCTTGTTGAAATGATTGCCTGCTTGCCGGGGCGCATAACTGGGTATTGCCTGCGCGGCCATGGTCCGATTCTGCACATTCTGAAAACGGTACATCACCGTGGTCAACTCGCCTGGGTGCACCTCCAAACTGCGCACCATGGGCTTGAAATCCCAAGGGCCACGCACGTTGGTATCGAACTCCACAGTCACCACCCTTGAGCGATCCACCTGGGTGTTCAAGGGCCCTGCTGTGCTCAAACCCGGCAGCTGGCGCTCTGACAGAGCAAGCACATTGATGCCCGTCATTTCGCAAATGGCGTTGTAGATAGGCACCAACGCATACCCGAACGAGAACATACCCAGCGCAATCACGCTGAGCTTGCCCATCATTTTCAGATTTTCTTTGCGCAGTCCCATACAACACTCATTTGCCTATGAAGACCAGTTTGGCCACAAAACCCACAAAAAACACAACCGCGACCGAGGCCAGAATCAGCCCCAAACGCTTGTTGCTTCTACGTTGTTCCGCGTTCATGGCCATGCAGCATCAACCGATCACGCTGGTAGCGGCGGCGTTCAACTTCGGCGGGTTTTCAAAGGTGTGGTGAGGTGCAGGGGACGGCACATCCCACTCCAGTCCCTCAGCACCTTCCCAAGGTTTCTGCGGGGCCTTTTCGCCACGACCACGCATGGCAGGCAACGCAATAAACAGGAAGAAGTACACCTGAGCAAAACCAAAAGCGAAAGCACCCACCGAAGCCAAGGCATTGAAGTCAGCAAACTGCATTGGGTAGTCTGCGTATCGGCGAGGCATGCCGGCCAGACCCAAAAAGTGCATCGGGAAGAAGGTGACGTTGAAAGAAATCAGGGACCACCAAAAGTGCAGTTTGCCCTGAGACTCGGGAATCATCACACCCGTCCATTTGGGGGCCCAGTAGTAGAACCCTGCAAACAGCGCAAACAACGAACCCGCCACCAGCACATAGTGGAAGTGCGCCACCACGTAGTAGGTGTCTTGGAAGTTGATGTCAATAGGCGCCATTGACAGCATCAGGCCGGTGAAACCGCCCATGGTGAAAACGAAAATGAAACCAACCGACCAAAGCATAGGCGCTTCGAAGGTCATCGAGCCCTTCCACATGGTCGCAATCCAGTTGAAGATCTTCACGCCGGTGGGCACCGCAATCAACATGGTGGAATACATGAAGAACAGCTGACCGGTCACAGGCATACCTGTTGTGAACATGTGGTGAGCCCACACCACGAACGACAGAATGGCGATCGAACCGGTCGCATACACCATGGACGCGTAGCCAAACAACTTTTTGCGGCTGAAAGCAGGCACGATCTGGCTGACGATGCCGAAAGCCGGCAAGATCATGATGTACACCTCAGGGTGACCGAAGAACCAGAAAATATGCTGGTACATCACAGGGTCACCGCCACCAGCCGGGTTGAAAAAGCTGGTGCCAAAGTGACGGTCGGTCAGCGTCATGGTAATGGCGCCGGCCAAAACCGGCATCACAGCAATCAGCAGGTAGGCCGTGATCAGCCATGTCCAGGCGAACATGGGCATCTTCATCAGGGTCATGCCCGGAGCGCGCATGTTCAAAATGGTCACGATGATGTTGATCGAGCCCATGATGGACGAAGCACCCAAAATATGCATTGCAAAAATGGCTGCGTCCATGGACGGACCCATTTGCAATGTAAGCGGTGCGTACAAAGTCCAACCTGCAGCGGGTGCACCACCGGGCATGAAAAACGACAGCGCAATGATGATGGCGGCTGGGATCATCAGCCAGAAGCTGAAGTTGTTCATCCGAGCAAACGCCATGTCAGACGCACCAATTTGCAACGGCAGCATCCAGTTCGCAAAGCCCACAAAGGCGGGCATGATGGCGCCAAACACCATGATGATGCCATGCATGGTGGTGAACTGGTTGAACAGCTCGGGGTTCACCAATTGCAAACCTGGCTTGAACAATTCGGCACGAATGCCCAAAGCCAGCACGCCACCCAGCATCAGCATTGCAAAACTGAACAGCAGGTACAGGGTACCAATGTCCTTGTGGTTGGTGGCGAACACCCAGCGGCGCCATCCGGCGGGCGCATGGTGGTCATGATCGTGCGCATGCGCGTCGTGGTGATCAAGAACTGCACTCATCGTGATTTCCTCTGTATTTCAATACTTCAACAACATCACTTGCGAGCAGCCACCACTTGGGCCGGCTGAACGATCTGATCCGTCTTGTTGGACCAGCTGTTTTTGGCAAAGGTCATGACAGCAGCCAACTCGGTGTCGGACAGTTGTTTCCAAGAAGGCATGGCGCCGCCAGCAGCACCATTCAACAAAATGTTCGTCATCTTCAAGTGGTCCGCATCGGTCACGATGGCGGAACCATCCAGTGGCTTGATGGGGCCCGCGCCCTTACCGTTCGCTTGGTGACAGGCAGCGCAATTGGCCGCGTACACAGACTCGCCACGCTTGACCAAGTCGGCCAACACCCACACTTTGCTCGGGTCATCGGCCTTGGCGGCCATGGCTTTTTTCTGGCCATCCACCCAAGCGGTGTACTCTTCGGCGGAGACGACTTTCACGTGGATGGGCATGTAGGCATGTTCTTTGCCGCACAACTCGGCACACTGGCCGTAAAAATCCCCCGTCTTTTCAGCCCGGAACCACAGATCGCGCACAAAGCCAGGAATCGCATCTTGTTTGACACCAAAAGCCGGCACCATCCAAGCATGAATCACATCATTCGCGGTCGTGATGACACGGATTTTTTTGCCAACCGGCACCACCAAGGGGTTGTCCACTTTCAGCAGGTAGTTGTCAACCGCTTCGGGCTTGCCGCTGTCGGACATCACGCGCTGGTTCGGGTCCAGCGTTGACAGAAAACCGATGCCTTCGCCTTCGCCTTTGATGTAGTCGTAACCCCATTTCCACTGCATCCCAGTGGCCTTGATGGTGAGGTCGGCATTGCTTGTGTCTTTTTGAGCCACCAACACCTTGGTTGCAGGCAAGGCCATGCCAATCACAATCAGCAGGGGAATGATGGTCCACCCCAGCTCCACCCAAATGGGTTCTGGCAGCTCTTGCGCTTTGTGGCCCAGCGATTTGCGGTGCTTCAATATGGAGTAAAACATCACCCCAAACACGGCCACAAAGATGACCACGCAGATCACCAACATGAACCAGTGGAGCCAATGCTGCTCTTCGGCGATTTTGGTGACCGGCGGATGAAAATTCAACTGATTGACCGCCGGGCCGCCTGGAAGATCATTGACCGCATAAGCGGCGGTTGAAACCCAAGCTGCAGCACCGGCCAACAGGCTCGCGGCAGCTGATGGGATTTGACCCAAACGGTGTCGCACGGAATGATTCGATTGTTTCATCGCACTCACTTTTTCGCCTCAAACATAAGCGTTGATTTATATCAACAAGATTACACCAAATTTTTGGCCAATCGCGCCCGGCCTTGACCTCATTCGCGTCGAAATTCTTCAGAATCAAACGCCCCACCCACTCCGACTCGAGCGAGGTGAGAGACGGAATCGCTACAGCCCAACGCCACGCAAACAACGCCCATCAAAATCGATTCGATCCGTTGCCGAACCTCGTGGGCAGTTGAAATGCCTGAGAATTCCCAAACACGAGCAAACACCAACTTGCGCTTCAAAAGCAAGCTCTGACCTGGTTCGATTGTAACGGCGCTTTCCGTCGGTTTTCTGACGCTGGCGGATACCCCTGCGTGGCCCAGATCAACTCGGGCGCGTTCTGGCGCTTCGCAATTGCTCGCGCATCTCGTCCAAGCCCACCACCAGTTCCGGTGCAACCGCCATTTTGGGCAAGGTTTTGATCGCATGCCCAAACACCATTTCAACCGAAAGCGTCAAGTGGCCTTCGGTATTGCGGGCCCCGTGTTGTTCTACTGCCTGAATCCAGCGGGAGCGCCAAGCGCGCGCGCGCAACGCCGGAAAGCGTTCATCGTGCAAATTGCGCCCCCACTCGCGCAAGTCTTGCAGCATCCGCTCCGCGCTCGGGTAGGTGAGCTTGAAGCGGTCCACATCCATCACAGGCTCAGAAAACCCCAATTCCACCAACATGTCACCCCAGTCATGCATGTCGGTCAAGGGGTGCATAGGCTCGGGCCAGCCCATGGTCTGGTGCACCTGGCGCAGTTCCTTCAAAGTATCTGGTCCCAAACCACTGAACATCACAAAACCACCCACCTTGAGCAAACGCTGCCATTGCCGCAACAGAGTTTGGGGCTGGTGAGCCAGGTGCAGTAGCATGTTGGCCCACACCATGTCTACCGTATTTTCGGGGGGCTGGGTGGCAAGCGGCGCAGACTTTGAGGCCAGCCAGTTCAAGGGGTTCCAACGTGTGGATTTGGCCTGACCTCCCCCATGTGCATCCAGGGCCATGCCTTCGATGTCCACCGCGTAGGCAGTGCTGCCTGGCCATTGCTCAAGCAATGTTTGGTGAGCCAAGAGCCCGCCCCAGGCAGGCCCCCAGTTCACCCATGTCTGGGGCAAGCCTTTGATGCAGGCCAAGCGATCGAGCAAACGCGCAGCCGCCTCTTCATTCAGCCAAGGGCTGTTTCGGCGGGTTTGCTTCAGCCAACGTTGCGCTGCTGCCCGGTCCAAGTGGGGAACGGACTGCTCAGAACCCTCAGTTGACCGGATCAAAGAAGCACTGTTGGACATGACGAAGAACCTGCTGCGAGCAAAGGGAGGCGCAGTATAGTGGGCGAATGCAAACCTTGGGGAACTTGCTGCAACGCGGCTTGAGCACTTTGGGATCCTGCGCGGTGTGCGGCAGGTGGCCTGCTGCAGCCATATGCAACGATTGCAGATTGGCCTTCGGTGCAACTGTGCCGCGCTGCCCCAAGTGTGCTTTGGCGCTGGCGCCAGGCCTGATTTTTTGCTCTGATTGCGCGGGCAGCGCACCACCCGAGCGCCCGCCTTGGCTGCTGCACGAATGCGTTGCACGTGTCGACTACGTTTACCCATGGAGCGACCTGATCGCCCAATTCAAATTCCAACAAAAACCAGCCTGGGCCCATCATCTGGCAAAAATGCTCACCGAGGACGAGGCAGTGATACGGGTTCTTGGCACTTGCGAGGTGTTGGCACCCATTCCATTGACGCCTTCTGGCTTGGTCACCAGGGGCTACAACCAATCCTGGGAACTGCTCAAGGCTGTGACTGGTGGCAAGCGCATGGATTGGGCGCCCTGCCACAACCTGCTGATGCGCACCGACATGGCAACCCAACAGCATCGCCTGTCGCGATCCGAAAGGTTGACCAACCAGCAACTTCGGTTTGCTGTGCCAAGTCACTTCAGAAAACGCATCCTCAACCGCCATGTATTGCTGGTCGACGATGTCCTGACCACCGGCGCCACTTTGAACGCAGGGGCGGCGGCCATGTTGGACGCTGGCGCGGATCGGGTCAGTGGCTTGGTATTTGCCCGCACCCCTGTAAATTTCCGCAACGGGTAACAACTATGTTCCACATTGTTTTGGTAGCACCCGAAATTCCCCCTAACACAGGCAACATCATTCGCTTGTGCGCCAACACGGGTTGTCAGCTGCATTTGATTGAGCCGCTCGGGTTTTCAATGGACGACAAACACATGCGCCGCGCGGGCCTGGACTACCACGAGTACGCCGATGTTCACCGTTACAGCGATTGGTCCGCGTTTTTACAAGCAGCCCAACCCGCGCCAGCACGCCTGTTTGCCTTCACCACCCGAGGCAGCCATTCTGTGTTTGACAACCGATTTTTACCCGGGGACTGGTTGGTTTTTGGGTCAGAAACAAAAGGACTGCCTGCGGAACTGCGCGAGCAATTTCCAACCCAACAGCGCCTGCGGCTGCCTATGCGAGACGGTCAGCGCAGCCTCAACCTGTCCAACGCGGTAGCGGTTGCCGCTTTTGAGGCCTGGCGCCAAAACGGCTTCAAGCAAAACCATCCCACACCAATTTGACGCCTGTGAGGAACATGCCGCTGTAAACCAAGCGATAAAACAATTGGGGGTTGATACGCCGCGCCATGCGCACGCCCACCCACACTCCCAGCGGGGCAACGGGCATCAACAACAAAGAGGTCGCAAAGTTGCGACTGTCCAGCAAACCCAGCCAAGCGTATGGAATCCACTTGCTGAGGTTGACAACGAAAAACAAGAAAGCCATGGTGGCCGTGAATACCACGGGGGGCAGCCTCATGGGTATCACATAGGCGTTGATGGGCGGACTGCCCGCATGGGCCACAAAACTGGTGAACCCCGTGGTGGTGGTCAATATCGCACCCAACCATTTGGGCGGTGGCGGGCTGTCTGCTTTGGGGGGAAACAACAGCCGTTGCGCCAAAAACAGCAGAGTCAGCACCCCCACAACACCGGCCACCCACTGGCTGTTCAAAAATTTAAAGAGCAGTGCCCCCAAAACGGTGCCCAGCGATGCAAAAGGCAGCAAAAACCTGAGCAAGGCGCGGTCGAAATCCTTGCGAAAAGCGGCTACGCCCAACACATCCATCACAAAAAGCAGTGGCATCAAAATGGCAGCTGCCTCAGGCACCGTGACGACCAAAGCCATCAAAGGCACCGCCAACGAACCAAAGCCCGAGCCGAAGCCACTCTTGCTGATCCCCATCAGCAGCACCGCTGGCACGGCCACCGCATAAAAGTTGGGTTCAAGAATAGGTTGAAAAGTCATAACAGCGAACCAGGCAAAGGCCTATCGTAAAGGACCGCGGTGGCCGTTGCTTCAAATCGCGGGAACAAATATGCTTGGACGCACTGACAAGTGGAGCCAGCCAACCCCCAAGGTCACTTTTGTATTTTTTGGAACGCCTCATGTTTTCACCTTCGCAAGCCGATGTGCGCCGCTTTTTTTGCAGCTGCTACGCCAAATTCAAAGCCGGCGCCCCCACAGAGGCCATAGAAACATTGGCAGGCCAATGGTTGGCTTTGCACCCTGAATACCATGCGGAGCTGGCCGATGTTGACCAGGCCCTGAAAAACATGGGCGCCACGGAGCCCAACCGGGAGAATCCGTTTTTGCACTTGTCTATGCACTTGAGCATCAGCGAGCAGTGTTCAATTGACCAGCCGCCAGGGATACGCCAAGCGGTCGAATTGCTTGCGGCCAAACACGATTCACTGCACACCGCCCACCATGAAGTCATGGAATGCTTGGGGTCCATGCTGTGGGAAAGTCAGCGCAGCGGCCGCCCCCCTGATGGCCACGCCTATATAGAGGCAGTGCGCCGGCGTGCCACTCAAACCTGAACAGCCCAAAAAACAAGCCCTGCGAAAAGCTGAACCTTTCGCAGGGCTCGCGGCGGGCCCAGCCACATCCGCAGGAGGTTGAAGTGGAGATTGGCGTCACACCTCAAACCCGGAGCAAAGTATTGCTCCTGAGTAACACCTAGCAAACCACGGTGTGGAATGCGGGTGTGTCCGCTGTTTCCAACGAACACCTTCAGTGTGAGCGCGCGCAAGCAATCAGGCAAGAGAAATTTGTCAATCGCAGTCAGCCCAACGATTATTTATAACCAAAAGCTTTATCGAACCAACTCTAAAGTATTGACCCAGCATTAAATTACCCCTAATATTCGCGCCAGTTGACCGTTAAGGGTTAACCCTGAACTGCTGCCGAACCCGGCCAAGTCAAAGCCGCACAACGACTTTTGACCGCAACCCCAATCAAAGCCCGCCGTGTAAACACCGCAGGCACAGAAAGGAACGTGCTATGACAGCGCATACAAACAATTGGCCCAACGCCGCCTTGCTTCGCATCAAACAGGTGCTTGAGGCTCTGACAGGTGGTTTTGTGGCGGCCACCCACAACAGCTTGGCTGTTTTGGGAATGGCCTTGGCCCTTGCGATTGGCGCAATGGTGGCGAAACCCGATTGGCGCGTGAGCGCTGAGCAGCACCTGTTGGGCTGGTTACTGGAGCGTCAATCCGACGAATCGGCCCTGACCACCGACCCAGTGGCTGTGGAACGGGCCACTGCGGCCCACCCCAATGAGTTGCCCAAAAACCAAGCCAACGTAGCGCTTTGGCTCAGTCGAAAGTACCGGGTCGCGCCTGAACCCCTGAGTGCTTTGGTGGCTGAAGCGTTTGCGGTGGGGCAGCGTGTCCGCCTAGAACCGACACTGATTTTGGCCGTGATGGCCATTGAGTCGCGGTTCAACCCGTTTGCCCAAAGCTCCGTTGGCGCACAAGGCCTGATGCAGGTGATGACCCGCGTGCACACCGACAAATACTCGGGCTTTGGGGGTGCATTCGCAGCCTTTGACCCTCTGACCAATTTGCGGGTGGGCGTACAAGTGCTGCAAGACTGCGTCAAGCGAACCGGCTCTGTGGAAGCCGGGCTGGCTTGCTATGTGGGCAACGTGAGCAATGACGGCGCCGACTACGTTGCCAAAGTGCTGACAGAACACCAACGTCTGCAGCATGTGGCTCAGGGCGTTCGCGTCCCGACCAGCGACTCGGTTGCCAAGCCCAGCAACACCCCGACACCCGCCATGGGCGCCAACACAGACAAGAACCTGGCTGCTGGCACAGTCCCCAGCAAAATATGGGTGGCAAGCGGCCCGGCCAATACAAGCTGGAACGGCTACTGATAAAATCCGGGCGGTGCGCGACTGGCGATAGGCCCACAGCGGGCTGACGTGGGGAAACCACTGGGGAGCGCACCTTCACAACGCCGTTCGCCTGGGCAGCCCTTGTCAGCGCACAAGGATTCGTTTCTTTTTAGGACTGCCATGTACGACCGCAACATCCTTGTTGAACAGACCGACCCTGAGCTGTTTGCTGCCATCCAGGCCGAAAACGCCCGCCAAGAGCACCACATTGAGCTGATTGCCAGTGAAAACTACGCCTCGCCTGCGGTGATGGCGGCGCAAGGTTCACAGCTCACCAACAAGTACGCCGAAGGCTACCCGGGCAAGCGCTACTACGGCGGCTGCGAGTACGTGGACGTGGCCGAACAACTGGCCATAGACCGTGTGAAGCAGTTGTTTGGTGCCGAAGCAGCCAACGTGCAGGCCCACTGCGGTGCCTCGGCCAACGAAGCGGTGTTTTTGGCTTTTTTGAAGCCCGGTGACACCATCATGGGCATGAGCCTGGCCGAAGGCGGCCACCTGACCCACGGCATGCCCTTGAACATGAGCGGCAAGTGGTTCAACGTGGTGAGCTATGGTCTGGACGCCAACGAAGCGATCGATTACGACGCAATGGAACGCAAAGCGCACGAACATCGGCCCAAGCTGATTGTTGCCGGCGCCTCGGCTTACAGCTTGCATATCGACTTTGAACGCTTTGCCAAAGTGGCCAAAGACGTGGGTGCCATTTTCATGGTGGACATGGCCCACTACGCCGGCTTGATCGCTGCGGGTGTTTACCCCAACCCAGTGCCTCACGCCGACATCGTGACATCGACCACGCACAAAAGCCTGCGCGGACCGCGCGGCGGCATTATTTTGATGAAGTCGCAACACGAAAAGGCGATCAACAGCGCCATTTTCCCGGGCCTGCAAGGTGGCCCCCTGATGCACGTGATTGCAGCCAAAGCCGTTGCCTTCAAAGAAGCCCTGACCCCGGAATTCAAGACTTACCAGCAGCAGGTGGTCAAGAACGCACAGATCGTGGCAGAGACGCTGACCCAACGCGGCTTGCGCATTGTCAGCGGTGGCACCCAAAGCCACGTGATGCTGGTGGACTTGCGGGCCAAAGGCATCACTGGCAAAGAAGCCGAGGCGGTGTTGGGCAGCGCCCACATGACGATCAACAAAAACGCGATTCCGAACGACCCTGAAAAGCCCATGGTGACCAGCGGCATCCGGGTCGGCACGCCAGCCATGACGACCCGGGGTTTCAAGGACGAAGAAGCCCGCCTGACCGCCAACTTGATTGCCGATGTGCTGGACAACCCGCGCGATGAAACCAGTATTGCAGCAGTTCGCGAAAAAGTGAGCGCACTGACCGCTCGCTTCCCGGTTTACCGTTGAACCCCAAGCCCCGGCAAGACCGGGGCTTTTTTTCACGCTCGCCCATGAAATGTCCCTTCTGCAGCCACGCCGACACCCAGGTGGCAGAAACCCGCGTGTCGGAAGACGGGGCTTTTGTGCGCCGCCGCCGCCGTTGCCCAAGTTGCGACAAGCGCTTTACCACCTACGAGCGGCCCGAAGTCAGCTTTCCCAACATTGTCAAAAAGGACGGGCGTCGCATTGACTACGACCCCGGCAAGTTGCGCGGCAGTTTGGCCTTGGCGCTGCGCAAACGCCCGGTGAGCACCGAACAAGTGGACTCAGCGATTGAGCGGATCGAGGAAAAACTGTTGAATTTGGGCGAACGCGAAACCCCCAGCCACCGCTTGGGGGAGTGGGTGATGCGCGAATTGAAGAAACTGGACAAGGTGGCCTACATACGCTTTGCCAGTGTGTACCGCAGCTTTGAGGACGCAGACGACTTCAAGACCCTGGTCGATGAGGTAAACCGGTAGCCGCGCGGAGCGGGTGCCGCTTTCCTGCGACAATAGCGGGATGTTCACCGGCATCATCACAGGCGTGGGGCGCATCGTCGCTGTCCAGCCGCTCGGAAGTTCTTTGCAACACGGCAAGCGCCTGTCGGTGCAAGCGCCGCCTGGTTACCTCGACGACGTGGGGCTGGGAGACAGCATTGCACTGAACGGTGCCTGCATGACCGTGACCACTTTCGACCCCGCCCAGGGGCTGTTCACGGTCGATATTTCTGCCGAGTCGCTCGATAAAACCACGGGGCTTGATGCCCCCGGGCCGATCAACCTGGAAAAAGCACTCCGAGCCCACGACCGATTGGGCGGGCACATTGTGTCGGGACACGTCGATGGCATAGGCCATGTCGCCCACTTTGAAAACACAGGCGAGAGCTGGGACTTGCGTGTCATGGCGCCACCAGCGCTGGGCAAATACTTCGCATACAAGGGTTCCATCACGGTCAACGGCGTTAGTTTGACTGTGAACCGCGTGCTGGACAGTGCCTCGGGCTGTGAGTGTTTCATCAATTTGATACCGCACACGGTGGAACACACCGCTCTGGGCCAATTGCGCGCAGGCAGCCGTGTCAACCTGGAAATTGACCTGATTGCCCGGTACGTGGAACGCATGCTGAGCGCCACAAACACCGCCTGAATTCAGACTTGAACGACCACAAGAGACCCATGACTGTACCTATTTCCCCGGTTGAAGAGATCGTGGCCGACATGAAAGCCGGCCGAATCGTGATTTTGGTGGACGAAGAGGACCGTGAGAACGAGGGTGATTTGGTTCTGGCTGCAGACCATGTAACGCCGGAAGCCATCAACTTCATGGCGCGTTTTGGACGCGGGCTGATTTGTTTGACCTTGACCCGCGAGCGCTGTGAGCGCTTGAACCTGCCCCCCATGGTGCCCCGCAACGGCACCAAAATGGGAACAGCCTTTACCGTTTCGATCGAAGCGGCGGAAGGTGTGACCACGGGTATCTCGGCAGCCGACCGTGCGCGCACCGTGCAAGTGGCGGTTGCGGCAGGTGCTACGGCAGAAGACTTGGTACAACCGGGCCATATTTTCCCCCTGCAGGCCGTGGAAGGCGGCGTGCTGATGCGCGCAGGCCACACCGAGGCTGGCTGCGATTTGGCAGCCATGGCGGGCTGCACACCCGCCGCGGTGATATGCGAAATCATGAAGGACGACGGCACCATGGCCCGTCTACCGGATTTGCAGGCATTTGCAGCAGAACATGGCCTGAAAATTGGCACCATTGCGGATTTGATTGAGCACCGCAGCCGCAACGAATCGTTGGTACAGCGCCTGGGGCAGCGCCCCCTGAACACCGCGCATGGCACTTTTGTGGCGCATGCCTTCAGAGACCAACCCAGCGGCGCACTGCACCTGGCCTTGGTCAAGGGAACCTGGCAGCCCGGTGAAGCAGTGGACGTGCGAGTGCATGAACCTTTGTCGGTTTTGGACGCCCTTGAGGTGGGTCGCTCCATGCATTCCTGGACGCTGGAAACCAGTTTGCAGCACATGGCGCAGGCCGGCCGGGGCGTGCTGGTGTTGCTCAACTGCGGCGAAACCGCAGAACAGCTGCTGGCCCAGTTTGAGGGGCGCGCGCGCTCTGCCCAAGCCCCTGAACGCGGCCGCATGGACCTCAGAACCTACGGCGTAGGAGCACAAATTTTGCGTGAATGCGGGGTGCAAAAAATGCGCCTGTTGGGCGCGCCGCGCCGCATGCCCAGCATGGTCGGCTACGGTTTGGAAATCTCGGGCTTCCTGAGCAAAACAGAAGGAAATTAACATGCAAGGTGCATCCAAAGGACAGGCCCAAAACCTCAACGGCGCTGGGTTGCGGGTGGGCGTGGTACAGGCCCGCTTCAACGAAGGCATCACCAACGCGCTGGCGCAGGCCTGCCTGGAGGAATTGGTCCAACTGGGTGTTGCAACAGAACACACCCACCACGTGACGGTGCCTGGCGCCCTGGAAGTGCCTGCTGCCTTGCAGGCCATGGCCGACAGCGATCGTTTT
Source organism: Pseudomonadota bacterium (assembly GCA_039798985.1). Taxonomy (GTDB): domain Bacteria; phylum Pseudomonadota; class Gammaproteobacteria; order Burkholderiales; family Burkholderiaceae_C; genus JBDKEX01. The sequence goes on from JBDKEX010000180.1 coordinate 14,172, forward strand.
GACGCGTTGATTGCGCTGGGTTGCGTGATCCGAGGCGAGACTTACCACTTCGAGTTGGTTTGCAACGAATCGGCCGCTGGAGTGACGCGAGTGGGCTTGGACAGTGGTTTGCCCATTGCAAATGCCATCCTGACCACAGAAAACCTGTCTCAGGCGGTGTCGCGTCAAGAAGAAAAAGGCCGAGACGCGGCCCGTGTTGCCATTGAAATGGCGCATTTGTTGTCGGGGTTGCGGGCATGACCGCGAACGCTCAGAGCGGCGCGGAACGCCCGGCGAAAGCACGGAAGGCGTCAGACAAATCGGGGCGCACTCGAGCGCGTGAGTTTGCGTTGCAAGCGCTTTACCAGCATTTGGTGGGCCGCAACGAGGCACAGGACATTGATGCTTTTACAAGAGATTTGAGCGGTTTCCACAAAGCCGACAGCGTTCACTACGACGCGCTGCTGCACGGTTGTGTTGCAGAGGCCACCTTGCTGGATGAGGTCATCACGCCTTTGCTGGACCGCACCATGGCCGAGATTTCACCGATTGAACGGGGGGTGTTGTGGATAGGCGCTTACGAGTTCAAGCATTGCCCTGACGTGCCGTGGCGCGTTGTGATCAACGAGTGCATTGAGCTGGCCAAGTCGTTTGGTGGCACCGACGGGCACAAGTATGTCAATGGCGTGCTCAACCAGCTGGCGCAGCAATTGCGGGCGCTTGAAGTGCAACACGACAACAATGGGCAGGGTGTGGGCAGCCAGCGGCCTCGCAAAAGCTGACGCGGGCAGATCAGGACCTTGTTTGTGACCGCAGCACCCGCTTTTTTGTGGCCCGTTCGAATTTACTGGGAAGACACCGACGCGGGTGGCATTGTTTTTTATGCCAATTACCTGAAATTTTTTGAACGGGCACGCACCGAATGGTTGCGGCACTTGGGCATTGAGCAGCACAAGTTGCGCGAAGAGACCGGTGGCATGTTTGTGGTGACCCGCACCGAAACGCGGTACTTGCGCCCGGCGCGGTTGGACGATTTGTTGCAAGTTACCGTGCAAGTCCGCGATTTGGGCCGTGCAACCGTGACCCTGCACCAAGAGGCTTGGTCAACCACCGAAGGGCAGCTCAGCGACTTGTTGTGCGAAGGTGCGATCCGAATTGGTTGGGTGGACACCGCTTCGATGCGCCCCAGCCGTGTGCCGAACTCTATTCTTGAAGCATTGAAAAACCCATGAACCACGATTTTTCCATCGTTACTCTGATGCTCAACGCCAGCTGGGTGGTGCAGGCGGTGGTGGCATTGCTGCTCACCGTGTCCATCGTCAGCTGGGCAGCAATTTTCCGCAAGGTATTCGCCCTCAAGCGCGTCAAAGGGCTGACCGAGGTGTTCGAGAAAGAGTTTTGGTCGGGCGCAAACCTCAGCGACTTGTACCTGGCTGCCACCCGAAACGCGCGCGACGGCAGCCCCATGGAGCGTATTTTTGCCAGCGGTATGCGAGAGTTTCAGAAGCTGCGGGAGCGACGCATAACCGACCCCGGCGCGCTGCTGGACGGCGCGCGCCGTGCCATGCGGGCCAGTTACCAGCGAGAGGTGGACGCGTTGGAGGTGAACCTGTCGTTCCTGGGGTCGGTGGGTTCGGTTTCGCCCTATGTGGGTTTGTTTGGCACGGTGTGGGGCATCATGCACGCATTTACGGGCCTGGCTGCTCTGACGCAAGTGACCTTGGCCACCGTGGCACCCGGCATTGCCGAGGCGCTGGTGGCCACCGCCATTGGGCTGTTTGCAGCCATACCCGCCGTGCTGGCCTACAACCGGTTCACCCACGACATTGACAGGGTGGCCAACCAGTTGGAAACCTTCATGGAGGAGTTTTCCAATATTTTGCACCGCAATGTGGGCGCCACTGCAGCGGTGGGCGGCGCTCCTGCAGCCACGCCGGCACAACGTTGATCGCACACCACCATGCCCGCAGTAAGCTCCCGAGGCAAAGGCCGCCGCACCATGAACGACATCAACATGGTGCCGTTTATTGATGTGATGCTGGTGCTGTTGATTATTTTCATGGTCACAGCCCCACTCATCACCCCCAGCATGATCGATCTGCCCAGCGTGGGTCAGGCTGCGCGGCAACCCGACCGGTTTGTGCAAGTGCTGATCGACAAAAACGCCGAACTGAAGGTCAAAGACGGCACCGCACAAGGCAGCGCAGAGGTGGTGGGCAAAAACGAACTGGCGAGCAAGGTTCAGCAACTGGTGGGCAACACCGCTGGCCAAACCGGCGTGCCGGTGGTGATCACTGCCGACAAAAACGTGAAATACGAAACCGTGGTGCAAGTGATGGACACCCTGCAGCGTGCTGGCATACAGCGGGTGGGTTTGTCTGTGCAACAAAGCCCCTGAGACCATGAACGGGACGTTGGATCGTTTGGACTTGAGCCCGCCTGAAACGGGCCACTGGAGCGGCCCGATGGGCATAGCTCTGTTGGTGCACGGTCTGTTGGTGCTGGCTTTGACCTGGGGCATATCCTGGAAGCAAGACACAGAAACGGTGGTGATGGGGGCCGAGTTGTGGTCAACCTTGCCGCAGGTGGCGGCTCCCCGGGCCAATGAACCCGAGCCGCCCGCACCTGAACCGGTGGAGCAGCCTCCCGCCCCTCCCGAAAAGCCTGCGCCGCCAACCCCGCCGAAAGCGGCTGAAACAAAAGATGCGCAGATAGCCCTGCAAAAGCGCAAAGAGGAAGAAAAAGCGCGCAAAGAAGCGCAAGAGACCCGAGAACGGTTGGCCAAAAAAGCCGCGGACGACCGAAAGAAGCGCGAAGCAGAAGCCGCCAAGAAGTTGGCTGACAAAAAGCTGGCCGAACAAAAAGCCGCTGACGACAAACGCAAAGCGCAAGAAACGCAGAAGAAGAACGAGGCTTTGCAGAAAGCGGCCGATGCAAAAGCTCAAGCCCAAATGGAAGCCGAACGCAAGCGCAACCTTGAACGCATGATGGGGCAAGCCGGGGCCACGGGCGGGGCCAACAGCTCGGGCACCGCTCAGCGTGACAGCGGCCCCTCGGCCAATTACGCCGGCAAGTTGGTGGCTCGCATCAAGCCCAACATAGTGTTCACCGACACGGTCAGCGGCAACCCGCGTGCTGAAGTGGAGGTGAGGTCGCTGCCCGACGGCACCGTGTTGGGCAGCCGCCTGACGCAATCCAGTGGCAACAAAGCCTGGGACGATGCCGTGTTGCGCGCGATTGAGCGCACCGGAAAGCTGCCGCTGGACGAAAAAGGGCGGGTGCCCGGCACCTTGTTGTTGGGTTTCCGCCCGCAGGATTGAAGGCAGGCAGCCCTTTTCGAGGGGCCGCTTGCGGGGTTACACGCCGTCCTGGAACACGATTTCGGCCTGCCGGTTGTGGGCCTGAGCAATCCAGCTGGCCAAGGCGGCATCGGAAGGAAAAAACAGCGAGCGGTCGTCCAGGTGGAGTTCGCAGCGCGCGGTTTCGCGCAACACTTGCAAGCGCACGGGCAGCCCGCGCACCAACTCGCCTTGTTCCGTCAATTCGCGCTGGGGCGGAAACTCGCGCACCAAAGCCACCACATCAAGCGCAGGGCCATTGACGGTTACGCGCAAAAATTTGCCGAAACGGCAACGCGCCGCACCCAAATTCCAGAGTTGCTGCACCTTCAAGCGCAGGCCACCCGAAAAACGGTCGGGTTGCGCCAACACTTGCGCGATCACCAGCTCATCGTCTTTGAGCAGGTTTTTGTGGGTATTGATCAGGTTTTCATCGGCGGTGGCCTCCAGGGTACCGCTCCTGTCGTCCAACTTGAAAATGGCCACTTTGCCCCGTTGGCCGTTGATAATGCGCAAATCGCTGACGATCCCGGCCAACAGCTGGGGGTCGCGGCTGTCCACCACATCGCCCACCGGGGTTTTGGCAAAGCGCCGCACCTCGCGCTCCACCTCGTCGAACAGGTGCCCCGACAAATAAAAACCGATGGCGGTTTTTTCTTGCGTCAAGCGCTCTTTCACGCCCCAGGGCAGCATTTGAACCAGATCGGGCTCCTGGGTGCTGGCACCTTGGTCATCGTCACCGAGCATATCGAACAAGCCGCCTTGGTTGGCATTGGCTTGCTGGGCATTGGCGTAGTCAAACGCCCGCTCGACCGAAGCCAGCAACTCTGCCCGATTGAGATGCAGTGAGTCGAAGCCCCCGGCCCTGATCAGCGCTTCCACCGTGCGTTTGTTCAAGCGGCTGCGGTCCACACGGGCGCAAAAGTCGAACAAGCTGGTGAAGGGCCCCACCGTTTCGCCGTTTGGCCCCGCACCCTTGCCCTCGCGCGCTGCCACAATGGCTTCAATGGCCTGTTGCCCGGTGCCCTTGACCGCACCCAAACCGTAGCGGATCACCTTGTCGCTGACCGGCTCAAAACGGTAGGTGCCCCGGTTCACATCGGGCGGGTCGAAGGCGATACCGAACTTGAGCGCGTCCTCGTACAACACCTTGAGCTTGTCGGTGTCGTCCATTTCAATGGTCATGTTGGCACAGAAGAACTCCGCCGTGAAATGGACCTTGAGCCAGCCGGTGTGGTACGCCAACAGCGAATAAGCAGCGGCATGCGATTTGTTGAAGCCGTAGCCCGCGAACTTCTCCATCAGGTCGAACACCTCGTCGGCCTTGTCCTGCGGAATGCCGTGGGTGGCCAAGGCACCGGCACGGAACTTCTCGCGGTGTTCGGCCATTTCCTCGGCCTTTTTCTTGCCCATAGCGCGGCGCAGCAGGTCGGCGCCACCCAGCGAGTAGCCGCCCAGGATCTGCGCGGTCTGCATGACCTGCTCCTGGTAGACCATGATGCCGTAGGTTTCGCTGAGCATGTCGGCCACCGCGGGGTGCGGGTATTCCACCGCCTCGCGGCCGTGTTTGCGCGCCACAAAGCTGGGGATCAGGTCCATCGGGCCCGGGCGGTACAGCGCGTTCAGGGCGATCAGGTCTTCGAGCCGCGTGGGTTTGGCGTCGCGCAGCATGCCCTGCATGCCGCGGCTTTCAAACTGGAACACCGCTTCGGTTTTGCCATCCTGGAACAGCTTGTAGGTGGGCCGGTCATCCAGCGCAATGTTCTCGAAGGCAAAGCCCTGTTGGTCGGGGTGGCGCTGCAGGATGAATTCCTTGGCCAACTCCAGAATGGTCAACGTGGCCAGCCCTAGGAAGTCGAACTTCACCAAGCCCACGGCCTCCACGTCGTCCTTGTCGTACTGGCTCACCGCAGACTCGCTGCCCGGCTGCTGGTAGAGCGGGCAAAAGTCGGTCAATTTGCCCGGTGCGATCAACACGCCCCCGGCGTGCATGCCGATGTTGCGCGTCATGCCTTCGAGCTTTTGGGCCAGTTCGATCAGCTGTTTGACCTCTTCTTCCTTTTGGATACGCTCGGCCAGAGCAGGCTCCATGGCAATTGCGTAGTTGTTTTTGTCGCCGTCCTTCGGTGGATTGGGCGGGTATTGCAGCGTCACGCTCATGCCCGGCTTGTTGGGAATGAGTTTGGAAATGCCATCGCAAAAACCGTAGGCAAAGTCCAGCACACGGCCCACGTCGCGAATGGCGGCGCGCGCGGCCATGGTGCCAAAAGTGGCGATCTGGCTCACCGCGTCCTTGCCGTATTTGTCTTTGACGTAGTCGATGACACGGTCGCGGTTGGTTTGGCAGAAGTCGATATCGAAGTCGGGCATGGACACCCGCTCCGGGTTCAGGAAGCGCTCGAACAGCAGGTTGTACTGCAGCGGGTCCAGGTCGGTAATGAGCAGCGCATAGGCCACCAGCGAGCCGGCGCCGGAACCCCGGCCCGGCCCCACCGGGCAGCCGTTTTCCTTGGCCCACTGAATAAAGTCACCCACGATGAGGAAGTACCCCGGGAACCCCATTTTGAGGATGGTGTTGAGCTCAAACTCCAGGCGCTCCAGGTAGCGGGGGCGTTCTTTTTCGCGTGTGGCCTGATCGGGGTACAAATGCTGTAAACGCGCATTCAGACCCTCGTGCGAGACATGGCGGAAATAGTCGTCCACCGACATCACCACGCCATTGACCGGTGGAATCGGGAAATTGGGCAGCTGCGGCTTGCCCAGTACCAGCGTCAGGTTGCAGCGTTTGGCGATTTCCAGCGTGTTGGCCAGCGCCGATGGCAGGTCGGCAAACAGAACCGCCATTTCAGCGCTGGACTTGAAGTACTGGTCGCGGGTGAACTTGCGCACCCGGCGGTTGTTGCCCAGTATTTCCCCTTCAGAAATGCAGACCCGGGCTTCGTGTGCTTCGTAGTCTTCCGCTGTCAAGAATTGCACCGGGTGGGTGGCCACCACCGGCAGTTTCAGCCGAGCGGCCAGTTGAACAGCCGCCATCACGTGGCGTTCATCGTCAGGGCGCCCCGCGCGCTGCAGCTCGATGTAGAAACGGTGTGGAAACGCAGCAGACAACGCCAGCGCCCATTCAGCAGCCTTGGTGTCGTCGCCCGCCAGCAGCGCCTGCCCCACCGGGCCCCAATGGGCCCCCGAGAGCAGCAGCAAACCGCCGTTGAGTTCTTGCAGCCACTCCCAGCGCAGGGCAGCTTGGTCCCTTTGGACGTTTTGGGTCCATGCGCGTGCCAGCAATTCGCAGAGGTTGAGGTAGCCTTGGTGGCTTTGTACCAGCAACAACATGCGGGGCAGGCTGTGCTGTGTGACGCTGGCCCCGGGCGCAGCCTCGCCGCCCAGCCCTTGTACAAACACTTCGGCACCCAGCACGGGTTTGACCCCAGCACCCCGCGCAGCCTTGTAGAACTTGACCGCACCGAACAGGTTGCCCAGGTCAGCAATCGCCAAGGCAGGCTGGCCGTCTCGGGCAGCGGCCTCCACCGCATCGTCAATGCGGGTGGTGCCGTCTACAACTGAAAATTCGGTGTGCAGGCGAAGGTGAACAAACATCGCCGAATTGTAAGAGTCGCCCCGCCCGCAGCCCCGCTCGACAGCGGGCAAACCGAGATCAATCTTTCAGGATGTCCAGCACCTCGGAGCGAAACTCGCGGCTGTACAAAATCACGACCACGGTGCAGGTGGCCAAAACCATGGCCAGCGGTGAAATGAACCAGGCCAACGCGGCGAACGAAAAGTAATACGCACGCAACCCGTCGTTGAAGGTTTCAGCCGCTGCGCCCACCATGGCGGCAGCCCTTTTGGCGTACAAATCGCGTTTGAATTGCCCGGACTCAAAAGTTTCGGGCGGCGGCATGGCACCAATCACCAAGGCCACAAAGGTGTACTGCCGCATGCACCACGAAAACCTGAAGAAAGCGTAAACAAAGATCGAAATCAGCACCAGGACCTTGAACTCGAAGGCCACAAGCGAGGTGGTTTGGGCAAAAGGGATTTCGCCCATCAGCTCGGTGGCTTTTTCGGTGGTGCCCAGCACGGCAAACAGGCCGCCGATGACGAGAATGGCGGTGGACGAGAAAAAAGCCGGGGTCTGCGACAGGCTCTGCGTGATGAGGCCGTCGAGCATGCGAGGGTCGCGGGCCGTGGCCTGCAGCATCCAGTAGCCGCGGTAACGGTTGGTGGTGGCCAGCAACGACGGGCGCCGCAAACCCCACACCTTGGCGAACCAAGCGTACCCGACCCACAAGGCAAAAAAGGCGGTCAGTGCCAGCCAATCGCTCCAAGGAAGCAAGCTGAGAATTTTCATACCGCCATGTTACGCCCGAGAGCAGCCCTTTTTGCACCGCTTCGGGCCCTTGCCTTGATCAGCCCTTGACAAAACGGGCCGCCACGGCCGCCACGCGTTCGCCAAACAGGCGCGCGGTTTCCAAGTCGCCAGGCAGCATGTCGCTGGCACCGGCATCTGAAGGGCTTTGCGCAATGGCACCGCTGTACGAGACGAGGTAGTTCACATCGTTGCGCTGGGCGGCTTTGGTGTTGGCGGGCATCAGGCCCTGACTCACCCAGATCATACCGTGCTGCATGGCCAGCGTGAACAGTGTGGTGAGGGTGGCGTGTTTGTCGCCGTTCATGCCCGCGCTGTTGGTAAAGCCGGCAGCAATTTTGTCTTTCCATTGTTGGGCGTACCAAGGCTTGCTGGAAGCGTCGGCAAATTTCTTGAACTGCCAGCTCACAGAACCCATGTAAGTAGGGCTGCCAAAGATGATCGCATCGGCAGCTTCCAAAGTCTCCCAGCCGCCTTGCGGAAGGTTGCCATCTGCGTCAATGGCCAGCAATTCGGCACCCGCACCGGCAGCCACCGATTGCGCCATGCGCTGGGTGTGACCATAACCCGAGTGATAAACCACCACAACTTTTGCCATTTTTAACTCCTGTTGAAAAACGCCACCTGGCGCGAAAAAAATCAATTCGACAAATCAAACACCAGCACTTCGGCCGCCTGCCCTTGGGTCAACAGCACCTGGGCTTCGTGTTCCAGCATCAGGGCGTCACCCGCCGCCAGGGGGTGGCCATTCACGGTCAGTTCGCCTCGAATCAAATGCACATACCCTTTGCGACCGGGGGCAAGGGTCAATTCGGCGGTTTCTTGCCCGTCGAACAGCCCCGCGTATAAGCGCGCGTCGGCGTTCATGCTGACCGAGCCTTGCTCGCCATCGGGCGAGACCACCAGGCGCAACACCCCACGCTTTTCGGCGGCGGCCACCGCTTTTTGCTCGTAGCTGGGGGCAATGCCTGTTTGCCGAGGCTCGATCCAAATTTGCAAAAAATGGGTGGTTTGGTCCGGGGCGTGGTTGAACTCGCTGTGCGTCACCCCACGGCCTGCGCTCATGCGCTGCACGTCGCCCGCCGGTATGCCTTTGACATTGCCCATGCTGTCTTTGTGGGCCAACACCCCGTCGAGCACATAGCTGATGATTTCCATGTCGCGGTGGCCGTGGGTACCAAAGCCCATGCCAGGGGCGACGCGGTCTTCATTGATGACTCTGAGGTTGCCCCACCCCATGAAGGCCGGGTCGTAGTAACCGGCAAACGAAAAAGAGTGGTGGCTTTTGAGCCAGCCATGGTCTGCGTAACCACGTTCTTGAGAGCGCCGCACAGTGATCATGATGAATGCCCTTGGTAAAGAACCGATGCCTGTATTTTGAGAGGAGCCCGCGGGCTTGGAACCCTGGCAATTTGGTGGCATTATTCGAATAAATTGAATCAAAAGGGTAAAAACGTGCAAAAACAGCGCGCCGCGCTCTCCCCCGAAAACCTGCACCTGGTTCAAACCGTGGCCCGTTTGGGCAGCATGGCCGCCGCCGCCCGGGCCCTGGATTTGGTGCCCAGTGCTTTGACCTACCGAGTCCGGCAAATTGAGGACGCCTTGGACGTGCTGCTGTTTGACCGCAGCTCGCGCAGGGCCCAGCTCACGCCCGCGGGCGCCGAGTTGCTTCGCGTGGGGGACCATTTGCTGCTGGAAATGGATGCACTGGCACAACGGGTACAGCGGATTGCCACCGGTTGGGAGCCGCAATTCACCTTGGCTGTGGACGAGGTGGTAGCCCGCGGCACCCTGTTGGAGCTGTGCGAGGCGTTTTACACACTGGGGGCCCCCACGCGTTTGAAAATCCGCTCAGAAACCCTGTCTGGTACTTGGGAAGCGCTGCTCAACGGGCAGGCCGACCTGGCCTTGGGCGTGGCCACCGATGGCATGCCAAGCACCGGGCTCGAACTGGCGGTGCTGGGGGAAGTGACCTTTGTGTTTGTGGTGGCGCCCCATCACCCCTTGGCGTCGGTTGAAACCGTCTTGACAGACCGGGACTTGCAAGGCCACCGGGCGGTTGCCGTGGCCGATTCCACGCAAAGAGGCCAAGGCGTGAGTTTGGGTTTGTTGCCTGGGCAAGACGTTTTCACAGTGCCCAGCATGCACTACAAGCTGGACGCCCAGCTCCGCGGTATTGGCGCCGGTTTTTTGCCGCAGCCGCTGGTGCAACCCTACATAGACGCGGGGCGTTTGGTGGTGAAACAAGTGGCGCGCCCCTCTCGGGTGGTTCGCACCGGGTACGCCTGGCGCTCGCGGCGAAGCGGCTCAGCAAGCAGCGCGCCGCCTGCCAGTGGCCACCGAGCCCTGGCCTGGTGGCTGGACCAATTGACCCATGCCAAAACACGCCAGTCCTTGCTCGACAATCACCACATGTAAGAGCCGGCACAGAACCATTCCGTGATAGCAACAAACAGGAGCAACCGCCATGTCAAAACCATCCAATACCAAACGCCCCAAACCGCCACTGGCAGAAGGTGGGCAGGCCGTTCGGCAACACATCGCCGTGGTGGGCGCTGGCATGGCCGGGGTCGCTTGCGCGCGCACGCTCGTGCAAGCCGGCCACAAAGTCACGCTGCTTGAAAATAGCCGGGGGTTGGGTGGGCGCATGGCCACCCGAAGCACCGAATTTGGCAGCTTTGACCACGGCACCCAGTATTTCACGGTCAGAGATGACCGATTTGAACAAGCCCTGGCATTGAACCCAGGGCTGGTGCAGGCGTGGAAAACATCCACCGTGCGGGTGATGGACGAGCGCGGTCAAACCATGGCCAGCGCCCAACCGCCGCGCGAAACCCACTGGCTGCCCACCCCGGGCATGAACGCAGTGGTGCGGGCTTGGGCAGAGCCCTTGGGCAATGGCAGCCTCGATGCGACGGTGCATCTCAACACACGCCTGGACAAACTGGAACCCGACGCCCTGCACCCCACACAATGGCAATTGCGCTGCGAAACCGGCGATGGGGGCCAATTGGTACTTGGGGGGTTTGACCAAGTGGTGTTGGCCCTGCCCAGCCCACAAGCCAGCAGCCTGCTCAAGGCCTCGGGCTTGGCACCTGAGTTTCAAAAGGCATTGAACCAGGTCA
>JBDKEX010000181.1:0-4464 GCA_039798985.1 Pseudomonadota bacterium
GCACCTTTTTAAGGAGTAAACATGAACACCATCCACGTTGATGTGGTCAGTGCCGAAGAGTCCATCTACTCGGGCGAAGCCCGGTTTGTGGCCTTGCCCGGCGAGTCTGGCGAACTGGGCATCTACCCACGCCACACCCCGCTGATCACCCGCATCAAGGCCGGGTCGGTTCGCATCGAGAAGGCTGACGGCGGCGAGGAATTCGTTTTCGTGGCCGGTGGCATTCTGGAAGTGCAGCCCGACTGCGTGACCGTGCTGTCAGACACCGCGATCCGCGGCAAAGACCTCGACGAAGAAAAGGCCAACGCCGCCAAGCAATTGGCGGAAGAGGCCTTGCGCAATGCCAAGAGCGAAATCGATCTGGCGCGTGCCCAGTCCGAGTTGGCTGTTTTGGCGGCTCAACTTTCTGCGCTGCGCAAGTACCGCAAGAAATAAGACGCTCTTCCAGCGGGGTGTCTGCAGCCTTGCAGACATCTTCAAAAACCCGGCACACATTGTGACCGGGTTTTTTTGTGTCCCGCCGCACCGTGCAGGCGTGTAGACTTCACCCATCATGAAACGAGCCAAACTGCACGCCGCCATCGTGGGTGGGTCACCCGACGACATCGAACAAAGCTTTTACGAAGCGCTGCACAACGCCGACATCGAACAGCTCATGGCGTGCTGGGCAGAAGAAGATGACATCGTGTGTGTGCACCCCGGTGGCCCGCGTTTGATCGGACAGGGTGCCATCCGTGCCACATTCGAGGGCATGTTTGCCAACGGCAGTGTGCAGGCGCATCCAGAAAGAGTGCGCAAGATCGTCTCGTTGGCCAGTGCCGTTCACCACCTGGTGGAGCGGGTGGAGGTGATCACCCCGCAAGGCGCAAAACAGGCGTTTGTCTTGGCCACTAACGTTTATCACAAAACACCGCAAGGCTGGCGCATGGTGGCCCATCATGCCAGTCCCGGCACGGCCCATGACCCGGCGGATGTGGGCGTCAAACCCACGGTTTTGCACTGAACCCATGCAGTACAGAGCGCCAGCGTGGTTGCCGGGCGGGCATGCGCAAACCATTTGGCCTGCTTTGTATGCACGAAGGCGCTGGGGGCCTCCTTTACCCAAAGTGCGCGAACGTTGGGTGACACCGGACGACGATTTCATCGACGTGGATCGGCAGCCAGCAAGCCGTCTGGACAGGCCGATGGTGGTGCTGTTTCACGGACTGGAAGGCTCATCCGACAGCCACTACGCACAGGCCTTTGCCGATTGGGCGGCGTCACACGACCTCAACTTTGCCTTGCCGCATTTCAGGGGCTGCAGTGGCGAACTCAACCACGGACCGCGTGCCTACCATTCAGGCGATCATCAGGAGATCGATTGGGTGTTGCGGCGATTGCGACAGCAACACCGGACGCAGGGCGGCCAAACCATGGTCGCGGCTGGCGTGTCGCTTGGGGGAAATGCCTTGATGCGCTGGGCTGCCGAACACGGGGCATCTGCCACGCAAAGCGCAGACGCCATCGCATCGATTTGCTCGCCTCTTGATTTGATGCAAAGCGGTCAAGCCATTGGCCAAGGTTTGAACCGACAGATTTACACCCGCATGTTTTTGCGCAGCATGAAGCCCAAGGCATTGGCCAAGCTGGCACAACATCCGGGTTTGTTCGACCGACAGCAACTCATGGCTGCGCGCGATTTGTACGAATTTGACAATGTGTTCACCGCACCCTTGCATGGCTTCAAGAACACCGACGATTACTGGTCGAGGGCTTCGGCCAAACCACTGATGAAAGACATCCGCATTCCGGCGTTGGCATTGAACGCACGCAACGACCCTTTTGTGCCTGCAAGCAGCTTGCCGCAGCGCACGGATGTGTCAGATGCGGTCACGCTCTGGCAACCGGAGCAGGGTGGCCACGTGGGTTTTGCCCAAGGGCCTTGGCCCAGCCATGTGCGCGGTTTGCCGGATGCGGTTGGCCCTTGGTTGATGACCGCCTCGGGACAAGCCCTCAAGCAGGAGCGATCACATGGATGACATCGTTCGCCAGGCCATGGCCAAATGGCCGAACGTGCCCGATTGTTATGGCTGGTTGGGGCTGGACAGTCGCGGCCAATGGCTCATGCGGGATGACCGTGTCCAACAGTTGGGCAGGTTCCAGAGCGGGGTGAACGGTGCCAAGGGCTCGGTGCTGCGGCACGAAAAACTCATCGACTTCATCCATCGCAATTACGAGGTCGATGCCCGTGGGTGTTGGTATTTTCAAAATGGGCCACAAAGGGTCTATGTGGAGCTGGAAACCACGCCCTATGTGTGGCGCTTGAACGAGCGCTTTGAGCCGACAGCCCACACCGGTCAGGCAACGCAGGCGCTGGCCTGTCTGGTCGATGAACACGGGCGCGTCTATTTGCACACGCCACTGGGCTTGGGGCTGGTGCACACCTGGGACGTCGGCTTGGTGGCCGAGGCGATCGAGCAAGGCCTTTGGGCGCCTGAAGAATGCCAGGCCAGTACCTTGCCCTCGCGTTTTGGTTTCGTGATCAGTCCACAAAGTGGGCAAAACGACAAACCATCCAGCCGGACATAAAAAAACCGACACTCAGGTCGGTTCTTTGGGAGGCCTCAGGCCATCACTTCTTTTCAGTTTCGGCAGCGGGTGCTTTGGGCTCTTCGAACTTGCCACCTGCACTGTTGGCCAAGTACACCACAGCGCGTGCAATTTCGGTGTCGTTGAAATCGCCACCACCTTGTGCACCCATGGCCCCTTTGCCTTTGAGGGCAGAAGTCACCAAGGTATCGAGGCCTTGTTTGATGCGAGCGCCCCAGGCAGCGGCATCGGCGAACTTGGGAGCACCGGCTGCACCCACTGCGTGGCAGGCAGCGCACTGCGCTTTGTAAACTTCTTCACCGGCCTTGAGGGGACGGTTGGCGTCACGAACCTCGACCATGCCGATTTTCTGGATGCGCTGAGCGGTGGCTTTTTCGGTGTCAACAGCGCCGGCAGCGGGCTTGTTGGCCGATGTGACGTAGAACACCAAGCCGATGATGATGAACACCGGAATGATGAAAGATGCAAGGCTCAGCAAAAGCATTTGCTTGGGCGTTTTCACCGGGCCGGTGTGTGCTTCGTGCTGATCGTGGCTGTTGTCGCTCATGAAATCCTCTTGTAGGGCTTGGCCGATGGGCCTTGGGATTGACCGGAATCAACCCAATATTATAGCCGCCCACCCTTCGCCGAGCTTGCAAGCGCGAGGAAGAAAGACAAGCCGTGAGATAATCCATGCGCAATGCAGCGTGCGGCTGTAGCTCAGTGGATAGAGTATTGGCCTCCGAAGCCAAGGGTCGTGGGTTCGATCCCCGCCAGCCGCACCAAACTCAAGTACGCCACCCTTTGCGGTGGCGTTTTTGTGTGCGCTCGCGTGCCGATCAGCGGCTGACGTTGTCGGTGGTTGCGGGTTCCTGGACACGCCGTGCGCCGGTGAAGCGTTTGGTCCAGTACGCCGCTCTCAAGTCGTCCACGCGCACCGCTTTGCCCGCGCTGGGTGCGTGGATGAATTTGCCATCGCCGATGTAAATGCCAACATGGCTGAAGGTGCGGCGCATGGTGTTGAAAAACACCAGATCACCAGGATGGAGTTCGCTGCGATCGATTTTTTCGGTGGCCACGGCCTGTTCTTCGGCACGCCGAGGCAGCAAACGTCCGATCGAGGTTTCATAGATGTGACGCACGAAGCCGCTGCAGTCAAAGCCCGTGTCGGCCGAGCTGCCTCCCCGTTTGTAGGGAACACCCAGCAAGGTCATGGCTTGGCCCAACATCTGATTGGTCTTTTCGCCTACGCTGGTTTTGACCTGGTCACCCAGCTGAATCAAATTGATTTTTTCAGGCATGCGTTTGGGCCCGGTCGACGCTTCGTCGTCAGGGGCTGCAAACAACATGGAAGAGACCAGCAGCAAACAGGCTGCCATGGCAAAGGGCTTAAATTTCACTTTATGAAAACTTAATCGGTAGTCTCACATGATAACCCGTGCAGGCGCAGCCAGGTGCCATCGGGTTTGGTGACCAGGGTCACACCCCGTAGCGGTCACGGTAAGCCTGAACCTTGGGCAGGTGCAGACCCAGCTCGTTGCCGCTTTGCGCCGACAGATAAGCCAACAGGTCAGACAGCTGGGCGATGCAGCACACGCCCATGCCCAATGTGCCCCGCACGTACTGCACAGCGCTGTGGGCCACGTCTTTGACCGAGCCATCGGCCTGCTTTTCGGTGGCCATTTCCTGTCGGTCCAGCGCAATCGCAATCGCGTGAGGCGTGGCCCCGGCGGCTTTGATCAGTTCGATGGATTCGCGGGCAGCGGTGCCGGCGCTCATCACGTCGTCCACGATCAGCACCCGGCCTTGGAGCGGCGCGCCCACCAGTGAACCGCCTTCGCCGTGGTCTTTGGCTTCCTTGCGGTTGTAGGCAAAGGGCACGTTCTTGCCCAGACG
>JBDKEX010000182.1:0-3262 GCA_039798985.1 Pseudomonadota bacterium
GTTGGCCACTGCACTGAACAAACCCACCACCGCAAATTCCCGCCTAAAGGCCCACAAAGTTGCCGTCAATTCGCTTCGGGCAAAAAACCCTTTGCCCTGTTGTTTCATGGCAAGTTCTTTCATGTTCAAACCGCCTTCAGCTGTTGGGCAGAGGCTGGGCCTTGCGCCTGCGCTTGACCTTGTGCGGCAGCCTTTTGCAAGGCCGCTATCACTTCGTCTTTGGGGCCAAAAGCTTGTTGTTGGCCGTCTCGCATGACCAACATCTTGTCGGCCACCCCTAAAACACTGGTTCGATGGGTCATCACCACCACCGTGGTTCCTATCGACTTTGCGTTTGCAATCGCTTGGGCCAAGGCGGCGTCGCCCGCTTCGTCCAAACTGGCGTTGGGTTCATCCAGCACCAACAAAACCGGTTCGCCATACAAGGCCCTGGCCAAAGCCACGCGCTGCCGTTGCCCGCCCGACAACCTGGCCCCGTCGCGCCCCAGCGGCGTGTCCAAGCCCTGGGGCAGGCTGTCCACCAAAGGTTGCAGCCCAACCGCATCAATAGCGGCTTGCAGTTTGGCAGGGCTGCCGTCGCCAAAACGCGAAATATTGTCGGCCAAAGTGCCGTCCAGCAGCTCTACCGACTGGGGCACATAGCCCACATGGGGGCCCAGTTCGGCCTTGTTCCACGAATAAACATCCACGCCATCGAGCCTGACTTTGCCCTGAAGGGCCGGCCACAAGCCCACCAGCAAGCGCGCCAGGCTGGTCTTGCCCGAAGCGCTTGGCCCCACCACCGCCAACACGTCGCCTGGGTTCAGCGCAAACTGCACCCCACGCACTATGGGCGTGGCCGAGCCGGGTGCTCCCGCCACCAAACCTTCAACCACAAGGCGCCCTTTGGGTGCCGGCAACGCCATGGCCGGTTCTGCTTCTGGGTACTGGGTCAGCAGCTTGTCTAGCCTGCCCCAAGCGTCCCGTGCGTTGATCACGGTGCGCCACTGCGCCACCATTTGCACCAACGGCGCCAACACCCGCCCGCCCAACACAGAAGCCACAATCATGGTGCCAGCCCCACCCGGCAAAGTATTTTCCAGTACCAGCAAGGCCCCCAAGCCCAAC
Organism: Pseudomonadota bacterium; assembly: GCA_039798985.1. GTDB lineage: Bacteria > Pseudomonadota > Gammaproteobacteria > Burkholderiales > Burkholderiaceae_C > JBDKEX01. Next base: position 1,108 of record JBDKEX010000182.1, read on the forward strand.
ATGGCAGAGCTCACCACCTGCTGCAGGGTTTTGGTAATGGCCTGAAAACCGCCCGCCGTGTCAGATGCCTGGGCCTGCAAGGTCAAAAACTCGCTTTGCTTTTGCACCCAGCGGCGGTGAATGTGGTGCAACATGCCCATGGACTCAATCACCTCGGCGTTGCGCAGCGAGCCATCGGCGTACCGTTGCGCCTCCACCGCCGTGCGGTTGGCTTGCATTAAAACGGGTTGGGTGCCGCGCTCGTTCATCCAGGCCAAACCCACTTGCAACACAGCCGCCAGCAAAGCCACCCAACCCAACAAGGGGTTGAGCCAGAACAACACCAACAACATCACACCCGCCACGGGCGATTCCAACACGGCACCCAACACCGGGCTCAGTGTTGCATCACGCAAAGTTCGCCAGTCGTTCATGGGTTGAATACCAGGGCCATTGCGGGCCAAAGCGGCCTGGTATATGCCTCTAAACACCTGCGGGGCCACTGCTTCGTCCCACCGCTCGGCAGCATGGCGCAGGGTTTCAGCCTTGGCCCATTCCAAGCACTCCATCAGCACCAAGGCCCCAATCACCAGCAGCGACAACATGGCCAAGGTCAAGTGGTTGCGGCTGTTGACCACTCGGTCATACACCTCAAACATGTACACCGTGGGTGCCAACACCAACAAGCCGCCCAACACGGCAAACAGCAGTGCCCGCCTTGCATGCGGCTTAAAGGCCTGCAGCGACAACCAAAGTGGCGAAGAAAAATTGTTGTTCATAGTCATTCGGCGGCTTCTACAGCCACGTAGGCGGGAATGGCCGAAAGCAGCTCTTGCGTTTCATCTTCTTTCAGCCATTGGTCTGCAGGCAATTCACAATCCAATGGTTCACCCAACCAAAATTTCATCTCAAACCCACCATCGGCCGCTTGTTGCAACACAATCTCCAGCAAACGCCTCTGCATAAATGCAGCAGCTTGAGCCGATGACAGCGCCAGCTCAAACTTGAGCCGCCCATCCAATGTGTACATAGACAACAACCCAGCCCGCAGGCTCAGGGTGTGTTTGTCAAAGTACACAGGGCACGAAGGCAAAAACCGCAACAAAGGCAAAGGCTTGTCTTTGTATTTGTCTATGTAAAACGGGCTTTTGGGCGTTTGAAACACCAGCCTGGCCGACTTGCTGACCGCGTAAATGGCGTTGCACACCATTTGTGAACCCAAGGCCGGGTACGCTTCGCGAAGCACCTTGTAAGCCATGTGGTGCAAGGCCACCCGGTTCCAAACGCGTGTGCTCTGCACCGTAGGCGCCAATGCATTGCACACCTGTGCAAACACCCTTTGCAAGTCCTGCAAACGGGCCTTTTGCGTGTCGTTGGGCTCAAGCCTGAGGCGTATGCAAAACTTCATATAGGATATTTTAGCCGCATTTGTTGCGCTTCCTAGAAGCCATCTGCACGCTTTTTTTCTACCCCTTTACAAGTAGCCGATGATCAGCAAACCCTCTGGTCAATCAAGTCCCCTCAAACCTCTACGTCCTCGAGCAGTGAGTCTCGACGGGCTGCGCAAACCACAGCCAACTCAACCGTTTTATCTGCAATGTCAGCAACACTTCCATCGAGTGTCAAACAGTCCACCGTTGTATGTAGGTCGATGGCATGTTCATCAAGCCCACTGCCGGGAACTTTGATCACAGCACCATCGCATGCTGGCAACAAACTTAAAAGCAGGTCACCTACCCCGCCCTGAGCATGCCATTTTGGATATTCTTGGCCTGACTGAGCGCTTCCACCCGCGAACACCAACACATCAAAACGGGCCACGGGCAACCCCGTACGCAGCAGATCCTCATCATTGATGACAAACGCCATCGCATCGACTTCACGACTCATCGCCAACATTTGCCCCCCCGCGTAAGACGATATTTTCCCTTCCCGAACGGTTTCTTGACCAATTACAACGTGTTCTTGGCTGACCACTCCAACCTTCAGCCCTCGCTTTACAAAAGCATTCAAAATGGCATCTGACCAATGTTTAGAATTGGCTGCGCCAAGTACAAGCACGGTTGGCACACGCCCCGACCCTGAAACCAGTTTCCGAATCAGCGGAATATACAAGTGCGCAGCAGTCGTTTGACCCAAGTTTGGCTGTCCGTTTACCTCACAAATAAAGGCGCCG
>JBDKEX010000183.1:0-3270 GCA_039798985.1 Pseudomonadota bacterium
CCGGCCCGTTGGCTTGAGGTGGTGCAGGATGTGTTGCAGCCAGGCGTAGTTGGCGTTGCCTGCTGGTGGCGTTCCATAGACCCAGCGCGCATCGCCGTCTAGGCTGGCGTGCCACCAGTCGCTGATGTTGAAGGGCGGGTTGGCCAGGCAGTAGTCGGCGCGCAGGTCGGGGTGCTGGTTTTTGGTGAAGGTGTCGGCTGGCTCTTTGCCCAGGTTGTAGTCCATGCCCCGAATGACGAGGTTCATGGCCGCCAGGCGCCAGGTGGTGGGGTTGGCCTCTTGGCCGTAGATGGACATGTCGCCCAGCTTGCCGCCGTGGGCTTCGATGAACTTTTTCGACTGCACGAACATGCCGCCCGAGCCACAGCACGGGTCATACACCTTGCCGTGGTGCGGGGCCAGCACGGCCACCAGGGTTTTGACGATGGAGGCCGGGGTGTAGAACTGCCCACCGCGCTTGCCTTCGGCATTGGCGAACATGCCCAGGAAGTATTCGTACACCTGGCCCAGTACGTCACGGGCCTGGGCGGCGTTTTCGCCAAAGCCGATGGTGGAAATCAGGTCGACCAGCTCGCCCAGCTTGCCGTCGGGCAACTGCGCACGGGCGTAGCGCTTGTCCAGAATGCCCTTGAGCTTGGGGTTCTCGGACTCGATGAGGGTCAGCGCGTTGTCGATGAACTTGCCAATCTCCACACTCTTGGCCATGGAGCGGATGGTTTCCCAGCGGGCGCCTTCGGGCACCCAGAACACGTTGGCGCTCTTGTAATAGTCCCGGTCTTCCAGTTCGGCGACCAGGTCTTCAGGAGAAGCATCGGCAAAGTAGAACTCGTCGGCGGGGTCTTGCAGCCGGGCTTCAATTTCGGCACGGCGGGCGGTGAAGGTGTCGGAGACGTACTTCAGAAATATGAGGCCGAGCACCAGGTGCTTGTACTCGGCTGCGTCCATGTTGGCGCGCAGCTTGTCGGCGGTGGCCCAGAGTGTTTTTTTGATGTCGTCGAGCATGGGGCAGTGGTGAGGTTAAGTGCGGGCCAGAGCTTGCCCATTTTTGTTATTCAAGCTTACCCAGAAATCAATGCGGTGTTGCATCAGGTTCTGGCTGGACCGCACGCCCAAACTCGGCCAACCCGTGCAAGGCGTACTCCGGTTTGTTGGGGGTGGTGTTGTCGCAGCCCACCAATACGGCGACGCGGGTGTCATTTGACGCAGTCATTGTTTTGCTCCCTCTCGTTGCTCAAATGATAGGTCAAAAAATTTGCTTGCGGCAGCCGCCACCCACCCTCACACGGTGGCAGTTTTGTTTCTGACTCCAATGCAACGCATGGTCTGGTCAACCCGTTGTATCCTCACGCCATGCGATTGTTGATGGATTCTTTTTGGCGGGCTTTGGCCTACTGCCTCTACCCAAGGGTAATTGCGCTTTCTGTGCTGCCATTGGTGCTGATGGTGGGGGCTGTGTTTGCCCTGGCTTACCTGTTTTGGGACGGGGCGGTGCAAGCTGTGACGCAGTGGTTGCAAGCATGGGAATTGGTCAATTTGGTGTTGAACTGGCTGGACGGCGCAGGGCTGGGGGCGCTTCGAAGCGTTTTTGCGCCACTCATTGTCTTGGTCATGGCCACGCCTTTGATTGTGGTGAGCAGCTTGCTGTTTGTTGCGCTCTTTATGACCCCTGCCATGGTGGATTTGGTTGCGCGGCGCCGGTTCCCGACGCTGGAGCCAAAGAAAGGGGCAAGTTGGTGGAGAGGCGTTGCTTGGTCTCTGGGGTCCACCGCTTTGGCCCTTTTGGCCATCATTGTCAGCATGCCGTTTTGGCTGATTCCGCCCTTGCTGATGGTGCTGCCCCCTTTGATTTGGGGTTGGTTGAGTTACAGGGTCTTTGCTTTTGACACACTGGCCGAGCATGCCAGCACGCAAGAGCGCACCAACTTGATGCAGAAACACCGCTACAGTTTGCTGGCGATTGGGGTGGTGACGGGTTATTTGGGGGCTGCACCGAGTTTGCTGTGGGCTTCGGGAGCCATGTTCATCGCCATGGCACCTTTGTTGGTTCCGCTGGCTATTTGGATCTACACCTTGGTGTTTGTCTTTGCTTCACTGTGGTTTGCGCATTTTCTGTTGGCAGCATTGACCGAAATGCGGCAAGCGCAGCAGCACGCCGCGCCCAGCACGCTGTCGCCATTATTCCCCAATCCCACTGCCACACCCCGCCGCGAAGTGGTGGATGTATCGGCCAAAGAGGTTTTATGAAAGCTACCAAGACGCCCACATTTGGATTGATCATTGTGGGCGACGAGATTTTGTCGGGCAAACGTGCAGACAAACACATGCCCAAGGTCATTGAGTTGCTGGCGGAGCGGGGGCTGGCATTGTCCTGGGTCCGGTATGTGGGCGATGAGCGGCCACAAATCACGGCCGCTTTGCAAGATGCTTTCGCGAGCGGCCATGTGGTGTTTTCCTGCGGCGGCATAGGCGCCACGCCCGACGATCACACCCGCCAGTGCGCAGCGGCTGCGCTGGGTGTGGAGCTTGTTTTGCATCCGCAAGCCAAACGCTTGATTCAAGAGCGCATGCAAGACGTGGCTCGCGAACAAGGCGTGCCCTACGACCCCGACCGCGCCGACAACCAGCACAGATTGAACATGGGTGTCTTTCCCCAAGGGGCGACCATTGTTCCCAATCCTTACAACAAAATCCCTGGCTTCAGTTGTGCTGCTCCGGGCAATGCTGGAGGCGCCGTGCATTTTGTGCCTGGCTTTCCGGTCATGGCCTGGCCCATGGTGGCCTGGGTGCTGGATACCTATTACGCCTCGCATTTTCGCCCTGTTGGAAAAATGGAGCGGTCTGTGATAGTTAAGGAAGCCATGGAATCCACGCTCACACCTTTGATGGAACAAGTTGAAGCCAGTCACCCGGACATCAAAGTGTTCAGCCTTCCCAGCGTGGACCACCCGGAATTTGGGCGACACATTGAGCTGGGGGTCAAAGGTGACGACCCTGCTTGTGATGCCGCCTATCGAATGCTGATCGAGGCCTTGCGTCAAATGCGTTGCAATCTTGGCCCAGAATTGGTGCGCTCTTGATTGCACCACAACAGGTTATATTCGCACCAAAGTAGTGCTTGGACCTTGAAGTAAGTTGTTGCCCAGCACCCGAGTTGAGCCGGATTCGTAGCACAATACAGGGTTGCCACGCGAGAGGCAATGCGTGCTTTGATGTAGGTTTTTGCTGGCATGGTTTCTGCATTGAAGCCAGCACTTTTTTCTCACCCTTCCA
>JBDKEX010000184.1:0-10078 GCA_039798985.1 Pseudomonadota bacterium
CGGTAGGCCGCAGCCAGCAAAAACCCGCCCAGCGCCCCCACCGCCGCGGCTTCGGTGGGCGTTGCCAAGCCAAACACAATGGAGCCCAGCACAGCCAATATCAGCACCAGCAGCGGGAAGAAGCTGGAGAGCAGCATCTTGAACACCTCAAACCGGGTGAAGCTCAGCAGGCCGTAAAACAGCGCCATGGCCAAAGCGCCCACGCCCAAACCTATCCAGTACCCGGTGGGGGCGGGTTGTGTGGCAGGGCTTTCGCTTGTTGCGGGTTGTGGTGCATCAGTGGCCGCAGCAGCCGGCGCTGGAGCGCTCGCAGCGGGTTCGCTGCCCGGTGGGGCGGTCACTGCGTCCGCTGGGCCCTCAGCGCCCATTTCCTTCAGGGGTTCTTCTGCCTCGCCGGGGGGCGCTTGCAGGCCACCTTCGGTGTTGGACGGTTCGGCCAAGCCTTCCCCCTCACCCGAGGTGCCTGCATCGCCGTCACCCATCGATTGCAGTTCGGTGTGGGCTTCTTCCACATGCACGGTGGTCACGCTTTGGTAGGTGGCCAATGACACCGCCACAAACAGCACCAAAGGCCCCATCAGCATGAGCAGTTGCTTGAGCAGGTAAGCGGTGGGCACTTGTGAGTTGTTGCGGCCCTTCAAGGCCTTGAACACACCGGTCAAAGCCGAGGCCGCATGCTTGACACCCAGGCGTTCAAACTCGGGTGGCAGGGGCACAAAGCGCTGTGCCTCCGTCAAAGGTGGGGCCCAATCGGGCCGGAGCTTGGCAACAATGATCACGTACACGATGTACAAGCCCGCGAGCATGATCCCAGGGAAGAAAGCGCCCGCATACAGCTGAACCACCGACACACCGGCAGTGGCACCGTACACAATCAGCAACACGGACGGGGGAATCAGAATGCCCAAGCAGCCGCCCGCCGTGATGGCGCCGGCGGTCAGGCGTACGTCGTACCCAGCACGCAGCATTTGCGGCATGGCCAGCAGGCCCATCAATGTGACCACTGCCCCCACAATGCCGGTGGCCGTGGCAAACACGGCACAGGTGACCAGAGTGGCCACGCCCAAAGAGCCAGGCACCCGGGCCAATGCCAAATGCAGGCTCTTAAAGAGCTTTTCAATCAAGTTGGCGCGTTCCACCAAATAACCCATGAATACGAACAACGGTATGGATATCAGCACATCGTTGCTCATGACCGAGTAGGCGCGTTGCACCATCAGGTCGAGCGTTTGCTTGACCGCGCCTGCAGCGGTTTGATCGCCCGAGTGGTAGGCAAAAAAGGCAAACATCATGCCCATGCCCATCAGGGTAAAGGCCGTGGGAAAGCCCAACATGATGGCCACCACCACCAAAGACAACATGAGCAAGCCGTAGTGGCCGTTGGTCATGGTGTCCACACTCACCACCATGGTCAGCGCGGCCAGCGAAATCAACCCCATCAGGCCGAAGCCGAACCAGAGTTCTTTGCGGATTTTCATGCTCGTCCCCCTTGTGGGGTGTCTTGTTTTGTGATGAGGTGATCCAAGGCTTCGATGTCGCTGTCTTTGACATGGACCATTTGTTTGAGCTTGTCCACGTCCACCTCTTCCACGTCGCCGTCACGTTTGGGCCACTCGCCGGTTTGCAGGCACATGACGCAGCGCACCATTTCCACCAAACCTTGCAACAGCAGCATGCCACCGGCCAGCGGGAGCATGAATTTGAAAGGGTAGACCGGCAGCGCGTCCGCCGAAAAAGTTTGTTCGCGTATGGCCAGCGAGTCCTGGGCAAAACTCCAGCCGGCCCAAGTCAGGGCCACCACGCCAGGCAGAAAGAAAATAAAGTACAGCACCAAATCCACACCGGCCTGGGTGCGTGGCTGGAAAAAACCGTAGAGCACGTCGCCACGCACATGGCCGTTTTTGGAGAGGGTGTAAGCGCCTGCCAGCATGAACAAAGTGCCGTAGAACATGATTTGCATGTCCAGCACCCAAGCGTGTGGCTCGTTCAACACATAGCGGGAGAAGACCTCCCAAGAAATCAGCAGGGTCAGCAGGGCAACTGTCCATGCAGCCGCTTTGCCCACCCAAGTAGACATGCGATCGACCCGCAACAGTAGATTTTGCATCGAGAAACACCAGTCACATTGAACAAAAAAGCAGGGGACTCAGCGCCCCCTGCTTCAGCGAGACCTCAAAAATCAGCCTTGCTTTTTGGCGCCACGGCCAAAGTAGTGGTTGTAAGCCATCTTGAAGTCGACCATGTAGTCGTTTTGCCACTGCCCGGCGCGCTGGGCAAAGGCCTTTTGCGATTCAAGCACCTTCTTGAACAAAGCGTTTTCAGCAGACTTCTTCTCGATGGTTTTGTCCCAGGCGGCCAATTGAGCACGCAGCACGGCATCGGGGGTTTTGTAGAACTTGATCCCTTGCTTCTTCAATTCGATGTAGTCCTGTGAGTTGCGCTGAATGGCCTTCCAGCTCATGTCGGCGCTGGCCGCTTGCACGGCGTAGTCGATGATGGACTTGAGTTCGGCCGGCAGGGCGTTGTACTTGGGCCCGTTGAACAGAATTTCGAACTGTTCGCCGCTTTGGTGGAAGCTTTGCAGCATGCAGTTTTTCACCACGTCGGGGAAGCCCAGCAGGCGATCGGACGAAGCGTTGTTGAACTCAGCACCGTCGATCAAACCACGGTCCAGCGCCGGCACAATCTCACCGCCGGGCAGCGGGTTCACCGCAGCGCCCATTTCGGTAAACACGTCCACCGCCAGGCCCACGGTGCGGAACTTCACGCCTTTGATGTCCTCGACCTTGGCAATCGGCTTCTTGAACCAGCCCAGTGGCTGCGTGGGCATGGGGCCGTACAAAAAGGTCTTCACATCCATGTTGATGCTTTTGTAGATCTCCTCTACCAGCTCTTTGCCGCCGCCGTAGTTGTGCCACGCCAGCACCATGTTCGGGTCCATGCCAAAAGCGGGGCCAGAACCCCACAGCGCCAAGGCCGAGTTTTTGCCGTAGTGGTAGGCGATCACGCCATGGCCGCCATCCAGCGTGCCTTTGCTCACGGCTTCCAGCAACTGAAACGCCGGTACCACCGCGCCCGAGGGCAGCACTTCAATTTTCAAACGGCCGCCGGCCATGTCGTTCACCTTTTTGGCGAAGTCCAGCGCGTATTCGTGAAAAATGTCTTTGGATGGCCAGGTGCTTTGGAAGCGCAGGGTGGTGGTTTGCGCCGATGCGATCATGGGCGCCGACATGGTGCCGGCGGCAACTGCAGCGCCTTTGAGCATGCCACGGCGGGATGTGGAAGATTTCTTCTCGGTCATTTAAAAGGGCTCCGTTGTCGTTTGAGGAAAGGTAACGCGTCCGAATAGTCCGTTGAAATGGAGGGTTGTGACCATCGGGTTTTCACCAGTACCCGTTCACTTAGGTGACTCAAAAACGCCCCAAAAGCAAAGCGCCCTCTCTGGGGCGCTTCAAGTTGAAATAAATTCAAGGCGGCTTTGTATATTTTGTCGGGCCCGTTTTCAGCCCTTTTTACCGGGTTTGGCGGCGTGCCAGCCACATGCCCACCAACATGGCAGGCAAAAAAACCAACAGGTCCTGCCCACCCACCAGCAGCGACGCGATGGCGGGCCCTGGGCAATAACCGGCCAAACCCCAGCCCACACCAAACACCGCAGCGCCCGCAATCAGTTGGACATCGATTTTTTCTTGGTGGGGCAGGTGGTACTCGGTATCAAGCCAAGGGGTGCCACTGACCAGGCCGTGTTGCGGCTTCAAAAGGCCAAAGGCCAACAGGGTCACCACCACGGCGCCGCCCATCACAAAGGCCAATGCGGGGTTCCAGCCGCCAGGAAATGGGCCATCCGCCATGGCGGCCAGGTCCAGAAAACCCAGAACCACGGCGGGCTGGGTCATGCCAGACACGACCAGTCCCAACGAAAAAACGACGCCCGAAGCAAAGCTCAACAACAGGGTTTTTTGGTGGCGATTCATGGGTTTCTCATCAGGTAAACGGTCAAAAATGCGGTGGCCATGAAGGTGGCCACAGCCGCCACCGAACGCAGCGAGCGCCGGCCCAGCCCGCAAACCCCGTGTCCACTGGTGCAGCCGTGGCCCAAAACCGTGCCATACCCCACCAACAGCCCCGCCAGTGCCATCAGGGCCGGCGACTTGGGCTCGGCGTTCCAGGTTGTGGTGCCCATCCAATGGGCAAAAACGGTGCCGCCCAACACCAATCCGGCCAAAAAGGCCCAGCGCCAGCGGTCTTGCGGCAGGTGGTCCAAGACCGCAGAGCAGGTGATGCCGCTGATGCCAGCCACACGGCCCAAACCCGCCAACAGCAACCAGGCGGACAATCCAATCAAAACGCCGCCCAAAGCGGCCCATACATAAGGGTGCACAGCAACTCCCAAGGTGACACGTTACAAAAGGGGCGGTTCAGCCATCCCACTTGTTTTGAGTTGCGTTGAGATTTAAAATACCCCATTGGGTATAAAAATGCCCGCCGCCACTTGCGCTATTTTCTCAGGAAGCCGCCATGATTTCTGTTAACGACCCTGAACGAAAGCGTGCATTGTTGTTGCGCCTCAAGCGGGTGGAGGGCCAGCTGCGTGGCATACAACGCCTGATACAAGACGACACCGACTGCGAAAAAGTGGCCCAACAACTGGCCGCAGCCCGCAAAGCGCTGGACAAATCCTTCTTTATGATGGTGGGCTGTGTGATCGCCCAAGGCGATACACCCGCCGATGACGTGGCTGACATGTTGGCCCGTTTTTCCTGATGGTCTCGACTTTCTCGAATGCTTCGCCATGCAACCAATACAGCTGTTTGACCCCGATTCCAGCACTTACACCTATGTGTTGTTCGATCTGGCTTCGCGCGAGGCCCTGATCATTGACCCCGTGGATTTGCAACTGGACCGTGACTTGGCCACCCTGCGCCAGTACGGCTTGAAGCTGGTCTGGACGGTGGAAACCCACGCGCATGCCGACCACATCACCAGCGCGGGCAAATTGGCCGAGCACGCCGGAGCCAAAACCGCGGCCCCTGCGGGGTGCGGCATCACCACGGCTTCGCGCCAGCTGCAACATGGCGATGAACTGGTGTTCGGTGCGCACAAAATACGTGCCCTGAGCACACCGGGGCACACTGCTGGCAGCATGTGCTTCACTTGGGAAGCAGGCGATCAGCGGCATGTGTTCACCGGCGACACCCTGCTCATCAACGGCTGCGGTAGAACCGACTTTCAATCGGGCAGCCCAGAAGCCATGTACCACAGCCTCACCCAAGTATTGTTTGCCTTGCCCGACGACACCACGGTGTGGCCGGGGCACGACTACCAAGGCCGCACCCATTCCAGCATCGGGCACGAAAAAGCGCACAACGCCCGCATTGCAGCCAAATCGCTGGACGAATTTGTGGCCATCATGAATGGCCTGAATTTGCCCAAACCGCGCCGCATTGACGAAGCGGTGCCTGCCAACCTCACGTCCGGAATTCGCCACGACGTTGATGGCGCTTTGTTGATGCAGCCGCGCCCGGTGGCGGGTTACGCCGGCGATGTGTCAGCCCAGTTGGCTTGGGACTGGGTGCAGGCCGGCGAAGCCGTGTTGGTGGACGTGCGCACCGACGCCGAACGTGAATGGGTGGGTTTTGTGCCTGGAGCGGTGGGCGTGGCTTGGAAGCAATGGCCGGGCATGGCCATGAACCCGCAATTCGACAGCGCCTTGCAAGCTGCTGCCCAAGGCAAAGCCAAGGTGGTTTTGTTGTGCCGCAGCGGGGTGCGTTCAATTGCCGCAGCCAAGCGCGCCACAGAGCTTGGGCTGGAGGCCTACAACATTCTCGAAGGTTTCGAGGGCGACCCCGACAGCCAAGCCCACCGGGGTCGCAAGGGCGGTTGGCGTTTCCACGGTTTGCCTTGGCGGCAAAACTGAGCTTTTTTGGGCCACTCCTGTGAGGGAAATCCCCATACCTTGTGTAGCTATGATGCGCGCATGACTTTTTTGGCACTGGATGTGGGCAATACCCGCCTGAAGTGGTCGTTGTACGACGCACCCCGCGTGGGCGCCAACCTGCTTGCGCATGGCGTGCAGTTCCTCGAGAACATTGAGAAGCTGGCCGATGGCGACTGGCGGCACTTGCCCGTGCCCACACAGGTGGTGGGCTGCGTGGTGGCTGGCGATGCGGTGAAGCGCCGCGTTGAAGAGCAGCTGGAACTCTGGGACACGCCTGCGCAATGGGTGGTCTCTAGCGCGGCAGAAGCGGGCGTTACCAACGGCTACGACCACCCAGCCCGGCTGGGCTCAGACCGCTGGATCGCCATGATCGGTGCCCGCCAACGCTTGGTGGGTCGGGGGCAGCACTGCCCCTGCGTGGTGGTCATGGTGGGCACGGCCGTGACCGTAGAGGCACTGGATGGAAGTGGCAAATTCTTGGGCGGCATTATTTTGCCTGGGCACGGCATCATGCTGCGGGCGCTGGAGTCGGGCACGGCCGGCTTGCACGTGCCCACCGGCGATGTGCGCGATTTCCCCACCAACACCAGCGATGCCTTGACCAGTGGTGGCACCTTTGCAATTGCAGGGGCTGTGCAGCGCATGGTGGACAACCTGCGCCAGCATTGCGGACAGGAGCCCGCTTGCATCATGACCGGCGGCGCTGGCTGGAAAATGGCCCCCAGCATGACCGTGCCGGTGGAGTTGGTGGACAGCCTGATTTTTGACGGACTGTTGCAGGTGGCTGCCCACCGGTTTGTGGGTGCCTGAACCGTGTCAACGCTGGTTCAGCCAGCGTGTGGCCAGTTCGACCCAAAAGGTGCCTCCCAGCGGGATCAGTTCGTCGTTGAAGTCGTAACGGGGGTTGTGCAAGGTGCAGGGGCCCACGTCGTGGCCGCCGCCTTCGTATCCTGTGCGGTGCGCGCCATCGCCGTTGCCAATGAACACATAGGCCCCGGGTTTTGCCTGAAGCATGTAGGCGAAGTCTTCGGCACCCATGGTGGGTTCCTGGTTCAGCACGCCCCCGCTGCCCACATTAGACGCCGCCACTTCGCGTGCAAATGCCGCCTCTGGGCCCGTGTTGATCGTGGGTGGGTAGTTGCGCTGAAATTCAAACGCGCAGCTGGCACCAAAGGCCAAGCAGGTGTGTTCAGCTATTGCCCGCATGCGGTTTTCTATCAGGTCCAGCACTTCGGTGGTGAAGGTGCGTACCGTGCCCTGCAGTTCGCAGCTGTCGGGCACCACGTTGGTGGCCTCCCCCGCGTGAATCATGGTCACCGAAATCACCCCGGCGTCGACCGGTTTCTTGTTCCGCGTGATCACGCTTTGAAAACCTTGCACCATTTGGCAGGCTACCAGCACAGGGTCTGTGCCTGTGTGGGGCATGGCCGCGTGGCCACCCTTGCCGGTGATAGTGATTTTGAATTCGTTGCTCGAGGCCATGACCGGCCCAGCGCTGACCGCAAAAGTGCCCGCTGGGTAACCGGGCCAGTTGTGCATGCCAAACACCGCCTGCATGGGAAAGCGCTCAAACAACCCATCGGCGATCATCTCGCGGGCGCCGCCGCCGCCTTCTTCTGCGGGCTGAAAAATCAGGTACACCGTGCCGTCAAAGTCACGGTGTTGGGCCAGGTGTTGTGCGGCCGCAAGCAACATGGCGGTGTGACCGTCGTGGCCGCAGGCGTGCATTTTCCCGGGGTGGGTGCTGGTGTGGGCAAAGGTGTTCAGCTCGGTCATGGGCAGGGCGTCCATGTCGGCGCGCAAGCCCACGCCTCGCCCGCTTGCACCACCATCGCGCCCATGCACCACCCCCACCACGCCGGTGGTGCCCAGGCCCCGGTGGGTGGGAATACCCCATTCCCCGAGCTTTTGGGCTACCAGGTCGGCGGTGCGCACTTCCTCAAAACACAGTTCGGGGTGGGCGTGCAAGTCGCGTCGCAACTGCGCGATCTGCGGGGCTTGGTTCACGATGCTGGGGTTGAGTTTCATGGCGCGCTCCAGTGCTGATCCCGCTCATGGTACCCAAATGGCGCTTCATTTTTTGAGCGCAAGCCCGGCTTGGGTAAATAATAGGCAGATGACCCTTGCTCCACCGATGCCCACCTCCACCACCACGGTTCTCGGCGCTTGCCCGCACGACTGCCCCGACACCTGTTCATTCGTTACCACCGTGCAAAACGGTGTGGCGGTAAAGGTGCAAGGCAACCCTCACCACCCGCAAACGGCAGGCGCGCTGTGCACCAAGGTTTCGCGGTACACCGAGCGAACCTACCACCCTGAGCGTGTGTTGCATCCGCTCAAACGGGTGGGCCCCAAGGGCTCTGGCCAATTCGAGCCGGTTTCCTGGTCCCAGGCGTTGGGCGACATTGCCCAGCGTTTGCAGGCCATTGCTGCCACAGACCCCCAGGCCATCTTGCCCTACAGCTACGCTGGCACCATGGGCCTGGTGCAGGGGGAAAGCATGTCGGCGCGGTTTTTTCACCGGCTCGGCGCGTCGCTGCTGGATCGAACCATTTGCGCTTCGGCCGGCGCAGCGGGTTTAGAAGCCACTTTGGGCACCAAAACCGGCATGCGGGTGGAGCAGTTTGCCCATGCTCGGCTGATCCTGATTTGGGGCAGCAACTCGGTGGGCAGCAACCTCCATTTCTGGCGTTACGCCCAAGAAGCCAAACGCAACGGGGCCCGCCTGGTGTGCATAGACCCCCGCCGAACCGAGACCGCCGACAAATGCCACGAACACTTGGCCATCTTGCCCGGAACCGATGCCGCTTTGGCTTACGGCTTGATGCACCAGTTGATTCAACACAATTGGTTGGACCACGCCTACATTGCCCAGCACACCTTGGGTTGGACTCAACTCCGCGAGCGTGCCCTGGAATGGCCCCCCGAGCGCGCCGCCCAACACTGCGGCATCGCCCCAGAGCAGATCATGGCCTTGGCGCAGGACATGGGCCGCTGCTTCGAGCAAAATGAACCGATAGCGATACGTTTGAACTACGGCATGCAACGCACCCGCGGGGGTGGCAATGCCGTGCGCGCGGTGGCGTGCTTGCCGGCCTTGTTGGGGGCTTGGCGCAACCCGGCAGGTGGCCTGCTCTTGAGTGCTTCGGGTGCGTTCCCGGTGCAGCGGCAGGTTTTGCAACGCCCAGACCTGCTGGCCTCTTCGGGGGTTGCGCAGCCACGCACCATCAACATGAGCACCATTGGCGATGATTTGCTGCACACAGGCTCGCCACAATACGGTCCTCGCATTCAGGCGGTGGTGGTGTACAACAGCAACCCGGTGGCCGTTGCCCCAGACTCCCAACGCGTGGTGGCTGGCTTTTCAAGAGAAGACTTGTTCACCGTGGTGCTGGAGCATTTTCAAACCGATACCGCCGATTACGCCGACTACATCTTGCCCGCCACCACCCAGCTGGAACATTGGGACGTGCATGCCAGCTACGGCCACACCGACGCATTGTTGAACCGGCCCGCCATCGCCCCCCTGGGCCAAGCCAAACCCAACACGCAGATTTTTCGCGAACTGGCCCAGCACATGGGGTTTATCGAACCTTGTTTTCAGGAAACGGACGAAGCGCTGTGCCGCCAAGCCTACGGTGATGCGGTTGACTTCAACCAACTGTTGCAGCACGGTTTTGCGACATTGAACCTGCCCGCCGCGCCGTTTGCGCAAGGGGGGTTTCCCACCCCTTCAGGCAAATGTGAGTTTTACAGCGACCGGTTGGCCGCAATGGGCCTGGACGGTTTGCCGGCCGTGTTGCCCAACCACGAAACCATCGGCACCAGCCCTGTTTACCCGTTGGCCATGATTTCTCCGCCCGCGCGCAATTTTCTCAACTCCACGTTTGTGAATGTCAAAAGCCTGCGGGATGCCGAAGGTGAACCTGTGTTGGAAATCCACCCCCAGGATGCCGAACCACGGGGCATTCAATCGGGCGCCCAGGTGTGTGTTTTCAACGACCGGGGCCGCTACCACTGCAAAGCCACAGTGACCGAGCGAGCCCGCCCCGGAGTGGTCAATGGCTTGGGCATTTGGTGGCGCAAGCTGGGTGTGCGCGGCACCAATGTCAACGAAGTGACCAGCCAGCGTTTAACAGA
>JBDKEX010000185.1:0-3590 GCA_039798985.1 Pseudomonadota bacterium
AAAAGCCGCATCTACAAAGACATGGGCAACGGCGTGGCCACCGCGGGCATTGAGTACTACCTGCCCCTGTTTTTCGACAGCACCGCCACCGTTTTTGACTACCTGGGCAACACTGGCGAGCACAGCGCCACCTTGGTGTTGCATGGCGATCTGGAACCCGCTTTCCAGCGCTTTTGGCAAGACACCCGGGAGCGCTACCGCTTGGTGCAAGGCGACCCCGACCGGCCTGCGTTGCCCCCAGACGCCTTGTTTCTGGACGCAGAAGGCTTTTATGCCGCAGCCAAACCACACATGCAACTGGCCTTGCGTGCCGGCACGGCCGACGTGGACGACAGCGCCTGGGTGCAGGCCCTGCCGCCACTGGCCGCACAACGCGGCAGCGACGACCCCTTGGCCGCTCTGCAAGGCCACCTGCGCTCCAGCCCCCACCGGGCACTGGTGCTGGCCGAAACCGATGGCCGCCGCGAAAGCCTGTTGGACTTTTTGCGTGCCAGTGGGGTGCACCCCCCGGCCTTTGACAACCTGGCCGAATTTTTAGACAGCGACGAGAAAGTCGGCATTGCAACCGGCCCCCTGGCCCGTGGTTTTGCCTGGGTCGAACAAGGCATTGATTTGGTCACCGAGACCGAGCTTTTTGCCATCAGCCCCACCAGCCGACGCCGAAAAAAGCAAGAACAGGTCAGCGACGTTGATGCCCTGATCAAAGACCTGAGCGAACTCAACGTGGGCGACCCCGTGGTGCACAGCGCGCACGGCATAGGGCGCTACCGGGGCCTGATCAACATGGACATGGGCGAAAAGGCGGCCGATGGCAGCCCCGCCTTGCAAGAATTTTTGCACCTTGAGTACGCTCAAGATGCGGTGTTGTACGTGCCTGTGAGCCAGCTGCACCTCATCAGCCGCTACACCGGCGTCAGCGCCGACGAAGCCCCCATGCACCGCCTGGGCAGCGGCCAGTGGGAGAAAGCCAAACGCAAAGCAGCAGAACAGGTGCGCGACGCAGCCGCCGAGCTGCTCAACATCTACGCCCGCCGCGCCGCTCGCGAAGGCCATGCCTTCCGCTACAGCCCCAACGACTACGAACAATTCGCCAACGACTTTGGCTTTGAAGAAACCGCTGACCAAAAAGCCGCCATCCACGCTGTCATCCAAGACATGATCAGCCCCCAGCCCATGGACCGCCTGGTCTGCGGCGACGTGGGTTTTGGCAAAACAGAGGTGGCCCTGCGCGCTGCCTTTGTGGCCGTAACGGGTGGCAAACAGGTGGCCTTTTTGGCCCCCACCACCTTGCTGGCCGAACAGCACTACCAAACCTTGGTGGACCGCTTCGCCAAGTGGCCGGTAAAGATTGCCGAAATGAGCCGCTTCCGCACCGGCAAAGAAATCACCGCGGCCATGAAGGGCATCCACGACGGCACCGTGGACATTGTGGTGGGCACGCACAAGCTGCTGAGCGAGAAAACCCAGTTCAAAAACCTCGGGCTGCTCATCATTGACGAAGAACACCGCTTCGGTGTGCGGCACAAAGAGCAAATGAAGCAATTGCGCGCCGAGGTGGACGTGCTCACACTCACGGCCACGCCCATACCCCGCACCTTGGGCATGGCGCTGGAAGGCCTGCGCGACCTCAGCGTGATCGCCACCGCGCCGCAGCGCCGCCTGGCCATCAAAACCTTTGTGCGCAACGAAGGCAACGGTGTCATCCGCGAAGCGGTGCTGCGCGAATTGAAGCGCGGCGGGCAGGTGTACTTCTTGCACAACGAGGTAGACACGATCGAGAACCGCAAGCAAAAGCTGGAAGAAATACTGCCCGAGGCGCGCATCGCCATCGCCCACGGCCAAATGCCGGAGCGCGAACTCGAACGTGTGATGCGCGACTTTGTGGCCCAGCGCTTCAACCTGCTGCTGTGCTCCACCATCATCGAAACCGGCATTGACGTGCCCACGGCCAACACCATCATCATGGCGCGGGCCGACAAGTTTGGCCTAGCCCAGTTGCACCAGTTGCGCGGGCGCGTGGGTCGCAGCCACCACCAAGCCTACGCTTACCTGTTGGTACCCGACATGGAGGGCCTGACCAAACAAGCCGCTCAGCGTCTGGACGCCATACAGCAGATGGAGGAACTGGGCAGCGGTTTCTACCTGGCCATGCACGACCTGGAAATTCGCGGCGCGGGCGAGGTGCTGGGCGAAAATCAGAGCGGCAATATGTTGGAAGTGGGCTTCCAGCTCTACAACGAAATGCTGGCCGAAGCCGTGGCCTCGCTCAAGGCCGGCCGCGAGCCAGATTTGCTCAACCCGCTCAACATCACCACCGAAATCAACCTGCACGCCCCTGCCCTGTTGCCCAACGATTACTGTGGCGATGTGCACCTGCGCCTTTCCTTCTACAAAAAATTGGCCACCGCCAAAACCACCGCCAAAATCGACACACTGCTTGAAGAATTGGTGGACCGGTTTGGCAAACTGCCCCACCAGGCTCAAACCCTCATCGACGTGCACCGCCTGCGTGTGCTGAGCCAACCTTACGGGGTGGCCAAAGTGGACGCCACGCCGGGCGTCATCGTGATCAACTTCCGCCCCAAACCTCCGATCGATCCGATGCGCATCATCGAGCTGATTCAAAAAAACAAGCACATCAAGCTGGCAGGCAACGACAAACTGCGTATAGAGCGCGCCCTGCCCGACACCCAAGACCGCGCCCAAATGGTGCGTGACGTGCTCAAGGCACTGGGCCAGCCCACCCCAATCGCACCCACACACTGACGGAAGATTTATGCCCCAAGAACCCACCGAAATGGCCCCCGGCCTTGTTGTTCAACGTTGTACAACGCCCCTCAAACTGTCCAGTTTCAAGCTCATAGCCTTTGACATGGACTCCACACTCATCAACATCGAGTGTGTGGACGAAATCGCTGACGCCGTCGGCCGCAAGGCCGAAGTGGCCGCCATCACCGAAGCGTCCATGCGCGGTGAAATCCCCGACTTCAAAGAAAGCCTGCGCCGCCGGGTGGGCTTGCTCAAGGGCGTGACATTGTCCGACATGGACCGTGTTTACAACGAACGCCTCCAGATCAACCCTGGGGCTGCCCAACTCATCCAAACCTGCCAGGGCGCTGGCTTGAAAGTGTTGCTGGTATCGGGCGGATTCACCTATTTTGCAGACCGCGTCAAGACCCGTTTGGGCATCGACTTTGTTCGTGCCAATGAGCTGGAAATCGCCAACGGCAGCCTCTCTGGTCGCATGGTGGACCAATGCTGGGGCGACATTTGTGACGGCGCCGAAAAACGCCGAACCGTGCTTGAATTGGCATCTTTGCTGGGCATAGAGCCCGTTCAATGCATTGCCATGGGCGACGGCGCCAACGACCTTCCCATGATGAACGCGGTTGGCTTGTCGGTGGCTTACCACGCCAAGCCCAAAGTGCGCGAACAAGCTATGGTCGCCATCAACGAAGGCGGGCTGGACCGCCTTTTGGAAGTGCTGCGCTGAGCGCGGTTAAGGAACCCCATGCCCTTCTCAACCCTGGGTCTCTCTCCTGCGCTGGTCACTGCGGCACACAGCCTCGGTTACAGCCAGCCCACCCCCA
>JBDKEX010000186.1:0-5131 GCA_039798985.1 Pseudomonadota bacterium
CAACGTGTCGATCACTGTGAAGCTGATCGCCCCGATCGCCATGGAAGAAGGCCTGCGCTTCGCTATCCGCGAAGGCGGTCGTACCGTGGGCGCCGGCGTTGTGGCCAAGATTTTGGACTGATTTTTGATCACAGTAGGGGTATAGCTCAATTGGCAGAGCGTCGGTCTCCAAAACCGAAGGTTGTAGGTTCGATTCCTACTGCCCCTGCCACCTGAAAAGCTTGCAAGCAAAGCGGTATCAGCTTTTCAAGAGTGGTCAACCTAAGCCCGCCGAAGTCGCAAGACCTCTGGTGGGCTTGTGTTTCTGTAGAGGCGTTAACAGCATAAGGCGTGTATGGCAGCATCTGAAATTGAAACTGTGGGAGCTGGGGCCGACAAAGCCAAACTGGCGGCTGCGGTGCTATTGCTGATTGGGGGCTTTGTGGCTTACTACTGGCTGTCTGCCCAGGGCGGGTTGGCGCAGTGGGCTGCTTTGCTGCTCTGTTTGGGTGGGGCGGTGGCTGTATTTGCGGTCTCTGACTCGGGCAAACGCTTGATGGGCTACGGCAAAGACTCCTGGAAAGAAGTCAAAAAGGTGGTGTGGCCGGCTCGACGCGAGGCCATGCAAATGACCGCTTATGTGTTTGCGTTTGTGTTTGTGATGGCCTTGTTCCTGTGGTTTACCGACAAGACGCTTGAATGGGTGTTCTACGACCTCGTGTTGGGCTGGAGATAAAAATGACGGATCAAGCAGTGACCCCAATTCCCATGAGCGCTGTGCCGGCTGAAGGCATGCGCTGGTATGTGGTTCACGCCTATTCCGGAATGGAAAAGGCTGCTGAGCGCAATATTCTGGAGCGGGTTCAGCGCCAGGGTATGCAAGACAAATTTGGCCGGATTCTGGTTCCCACCGAAGAGGTGGTCGAAGTGAAAAACGGTCAAAAGCGCACCACAGAACGCAAGTTTTTCCCAGGCTATGTGTTTGTGGAAATGGTGATGGACGACGACACTTGGCACTTGGTGAAAAACACCGGCAAAGTGACAGGTTTTGTGGGTGGAGCCAAAAACAGGCCTGCTCCCATATCTGAAGCCGAAGTTCAGAAAATCATTGGCCAGATGCAAGAGGGCAGCGACAAGCCTCGCCACAAGGTCGAGTTTGTGGTGGGTGAATATGTTCGGGTGAAAGACGGCCCGTTCACTGATTTCAACGGCACGGTCGAAGAAGTCAACTACGAAAAGAACAAGTTGCGCGTTTCCGTCACCATTTTCGGGCGGGCCACGCCGGTTGAACTGGAGTTCAATCAGGTCGAAAAAACGTAACGCCTCATGCAAATAGCGGTTGACCGCTTGCGCAAATTGGTGGTTTCGGTTTAAAATGAAAGGCTTCGCCGACACGCATTGCGCGTGCCGGCGTTTGTGTTGACGGGATAGGCCCGACGTCAGCGCTCCAACAACCGGGTCCCAATCGCGAGGAGGTGCGATTCACTCAGGTGAATCGGCCGTTTGGACTCGCAGGAGCTAAAAAATGGCGAAAAAAATCGTCGGCTTCGTCAAGCTGCAAGTGCCAGCTGGTAAGGCCAACCCCTCTCCCCCGATCGGTCCGGCGCTGGGTCAGCGTGGCCTGAACATCATGGAGTTCTGCAAGGCGTTCAACGCCCAGACTCAAGGCGTTGAGCCGGGTCTGCCGCTGCCAGTGGTGATCACGGCTTACGCGGACAAGAGCTTCACCTTCATCATCAAGACGCCTCCAGCGACCACCTTGATCAAGAAGGCCATCAAGCTTGACAAAGGTTCTTCTGTGCCGAACAAGCAAAAGGTGGGCAAGATCACCCGCGCTCAATTGGAAGAAATCGCCAAAACAAAGCTCAAGGACATGAATGCTGCCGACATCGAAGGCGCGGTCAAGACTTTGGCCGGTTCTGCCCGTTCGATGGGCGTGATTGTGGAGGGTGTGTGACATGGCCAAATTGACCAAGAAACAAAAAGCCCTGCAAGGCAAAATCGAATCGACCAAGCTGTACCCTTTGGGTGACGCTTTGGTTTTGGTGAAAGAGTGCGCCAGCGCCAAGTTCGATGAGTCCATTGATGTGGCGGTGCAGCTGGGTGTGGATGCCAAGAAGTCGGACCAAGTGGTGCGTGGCGCCGTGGTGCTGCCCAATGGCACAGGCAAGACCAAGCGCGTGGCTGTGTTCGCTCAAGGTGCAAAAGCCGAAGAAGCCAAGGCCGCGGGTGCTGACGTGGTGGGTTTTGATGACCTGGCTGCCGACATCAAGGCCGGCAAAATGGACTTCGACGTCGTGATTGCCTCACCTGATGCCATGCGCATTGTGGGTACTTTGGGCCAAATTCTGGGCCCGCGCGGTTTGATGCCTAACCCCAAAGTGGGTACGGTAACGCCTGATGTGGCCACGGCTGTGAAAAACGCCAAAGCAGGTCAGGTTCAGTTCCGCGTTGACAAGGCGGGCATTATTCACGGCACCATTGGCCGTCGCTCGTTCGAAAACGACAAGCTCCAGGGCAACTTGGCTGCGCTGATCGATGCCCTGAACAAAGCCAAACCTGCTTCGTCCAAAGGTCAGTACCTGCGCAAGGTCGCCGTGTCGTCCACCATGGGTGTGGGCGTTCGCGTTGACGTGCAATCTATCGCGGCCTGATCGCGGTAAAGAATTCTGGAGTCCTCGCAAGGGGGTTCCGAATGTGGTGGGCTTGGGCGACTTGTTTGCCCAAGGTCATCCAAGACCGCTGGTGCGGTGCCACTCAGGTGGCGCTGCTTAATCGTCCAGCGCAGATGGCGATCCCGCCGCAGATGGATGCAATTCCTGAAACGGTTGATCGCTGCAAACAGGTGCATGGAAGGCTGGGCCGACCATGCTTTTTAAGGAGAAGACCTTGAGTCTGAATCGCAGTGAGAAGCAAGCCGTCATCGACGAGGTGTCGGCACTCGCCGCTAAAGCTCAAACGCTCGTGATGGCGGAATACCGCGGCATCACGGTCGCTGCCCTGACCCAGTTGCGCGTTGCTGCCCGCAGCCAAGGTGTGAGCCTGAGTGTGTTGAAAAACACCTTGGCCCGCCGTGCTGTGGCCGGTACCGGCTTCGAGGCAGGCGCCGACCAGATGACCGGTCCGCTGATCTATGGCTTCTCGGAAGACGCAGTGGCCGCCGCCAAGGTGGTGGCCGACTTCGCGAAAACCAACGACAAGATGGTGATTCGCGGGGGTGTGTACTCCGGTAAAGCCCTGGACGCGAATGGCGTGAAGCAGTTGGCCAACATCCCTTCGAAAGAAGTGTTGCTGGCTCAGTTGCTGGGCTTGATGCAATCCCCGATCTCGCGCACCGCACGCGTGCTGGCCGCTTTGGCCGAACAGCGTGGTGCAGCGCAGCCTGCCGAAGCAGAGGCTTCGGCCGAGGCGCAGCCCGCGTAAGCGTGCTGGAATCCAACCACAAGTTTTAGGAAATCAAAATGGCATTCGATAAAGACGCATTTTTGACCGCTCTGGACAGCATGAGCGTTATGGAACTCAACGACCTGGTGAAAGCCATCGAAGAGAAGTTTGGCGTGAGCGCGGCTGCTATGGCTGCTCCCGCTGCTGGTGGCGGTGCTGCTGCTGCCGTGGCTGAAGAGAAGACCGAATTCAACGTCGTTCTGACCGAAGCCGGTGCCAACAAGGTGTCCGTCATCAAGGCCGTGCGCGAAATCACCGGTCTGGGCTTGAAAGAAGCCAAGGACCTGGTGGACGGCGCTCCCAAGAACGTCAAGGAAGCCTTGCCCAAGGCCGACGCCGAAGCCGCTGTCAAGAAGCTGGTCGAAGCTGGCGCCAAGGCCGAACTCAAGTAATTCGGTTTGCCTTCAAGGCTGGAGTGTCCGCAAGGGCCTCCAGCCTTTGCCGCTTACAGAGCGCACGGCAAAAACGCCCCTGTTGAAGGCGTTTTTGCCGTGTCTTCTGACCCCGACTGCAGAAGACAGCTTGGTTCGGGTGATGTGCAATGCATCACCGTCCGCCATTGACCGGTAGAGGCCGGTCACCAAGCGTGAACAGGCAGGGCGTGTCCCGCTGTTGAACGTCAGTCGCCACAGACCTCAAGCCCCGGAGATCTCATGGCTCACTATTCATTCACCGAACGCAAGCGTATTCGCAAGAGCTTCGGCAGCCGCGAAAACGTGCTGGAAATTCCTTACCTCTTGCAAATGCAGAAGGATGCCTACACCGCATTCTTGCAAGCGGATTTGTCGCCCAAAAAGCGTGCGCCTGAAGGCCTGCAAGCCGCTTTTGAAGCTGCGTTCCCCATCGTTTCGCACAATGGTTTTGTGGAGATGAAGTTTGTCGAGTACAACCTCGCCAAGCCTGCGTTTGATGTGCGTGAATGCCAGACCCGTGGCCTGACGTTTGCATCAGCCGTGCGCGCCCGCGTGCAGCTGATCATTTACGACCGCGAGTCTTCCACATCCCAGTCCAAGGTGGTCAAGGAAGTGAAAGAGCAAGAGGTCTACATGGGCGAAGTGCCCCTGATGACCGACAAAGGCTCCTTCATCATCAACGGCACCGAACGCGTGATCGTGTCGCAGCTGCACCGTTCGCCTGGCGTGTTTTTTGAGCACGACAAGGGCAAAACCCACAGCTCGGGCAAGTTGCTGTTCAGTGCTCGCATCATCCCTTACCGCGGTTCCTGGCTGGATTTTGAATTCGATCCGAAGGACCTGCTGTATTTCCGCGTGGACCGCCGCCGCAAGATGCCGGTCACCATTCTGCTCAAGGCCATCGGCCTGACGCCGGAAACCATCCTGGCCAATTTCTTCGTGAACGACCACTTCCGCCTGATGGACAGTGGCGCGCAAATGGCCTATGTGGCCGAGCGCCTGCGTGGCGAAGTGGCACGTTTTGACATCACCGACAAGAGTGGCAAGGTGGTGGTGGCCAAAGACAAGCGCATCACCGCGCGCCACACCCGCGACCTGGAGCAATCGGGCACCACGCACATCAGCGTGCCCGAAGATTTCTTGCTGGGCCGCGTGGTGGCCAAAAACATTGTTGATGCGGACACCGGCGAGATCATTGCCAAGGCCAACGACGAACTGACCGAAACCCTGCTCAAAAAACTGCGCAGCTCCGGCATCCAGGAATTGGCTTGCCTCTACACCAACGAGTTGGACCA
>JBDKEX010000187.1:0-7397 GCA_039798985.1 Pseudomonadota bacterium
AGTCCGATACAGCCATGTACGCCGTTAAACAAAAGGGCCGCGACGGTTGGGCCTTCTTCAATGAGAGCCAGCAGGAGCAGGCACGGCAGCGTTTGGCCATCACCAACGGGCTCCGCTTGGCAATTGAACGAGAGGAATTTTCGCTGCGCTACCAGCCGATAGTCGCAACAGAAACGGGACGTGTTGTGGGTGCAGAGGTGTTGTTGCGTTGGCGTCCACCCCAGGGAGAGATTTCCCCGGCTTTGTTCATTCCAGTTGCAGAGTCGACAGGCGCCATTGTTGCCATAGGCACCTGGGTATTTCGGTCAGCATGTCAAACCGTCGTTGAATGGCGCAGCCGTTGGGGTCAGCACGCGCCTTACATTTCGGTCAATTTATCCACCCGCCAGCTGGGTGAGGTGGACTTGGTCGATGAGTTTGCCGCCATTTTGGCCGAGACGGGGGCCGATCCCGAGGGTGTGTTGCTCGAAATCACCGAGACATCGCTGATGGCTGATGTAGAAGGCAATCTGCGCGTCCTGCGCAGGCTTTCGGAACTTGGCTTGCGTGTCGCCGTGGACGACTTTGGCACCGGTTATTCATCACTGGCGCAACTTACTCGCCTGCCCGTGAGCGTTCTCAAGATCGACAGGGCATTTGTTGACGGGATCGAAAAAAGCTCAGAAGCACGCACGGTCATCCGTGCGGTGATCGGTTTGGGGCGCTCGCTCGGCCTCAAACTGGTCGCAGAAGGTGTGGAAACC
This sequence comes from Pseudomonadota bacterium, assembly GCA_039798985.1. Lineage (GTDB taxonomy): Bacteria > Pseudomonadota > Gammaproteobacteria > Burkholderiales > Burkholderiaceae_C > JBDKEX01. The sequence continues at coordinate 744 of JBDKEX010000187.1, forward strand.
TCGGCGCAACGACTCGAACTTTGTGCTTACGGATGTGATTTTGCGCAAGGCTATTTCTTTTACAGGCCTCTAGAAGGTCCGCGGTTCATTGAAACCTATGCTGAGCAGCTCGATGACAAACACGCCCACACGACTTCGACACTTCACACATTGTTGTATGTGTGCAAAGCACGTCAAGCCATGACAGCGCAAGAGCTGGAAACGCTGCGCGAGCAAGCGGCCTCGTCAAACCGAGCTGCGGGTATTTCAGGTTGCCTACTCTACCGCGACGGGTGCTTTATGCAGCTGCTCGAAGGCCAACGGGACCGTGTGCGGGCCTTGTACGACCAGATCCGTCGAGATTCACGAATCACCGATTGCCAGCTCGTTTTGGAATCTCACATCGAGGCCCGAACCTTCCACGACTGGGGCATGGCGATGCCCAGTATGCCCAACACGTTGACCGAGGTTTCAACCACTCACAAACGCCACATCACCTTCCTGGATGTTGCTGAAGATGCACGTTTTTGTTACGAGTTTATTGCTGCGCATGCCCGTGGCATTGAATCTTGAACCGTGTTTTTTCATTGCAAGGCATCGTGCTTTTTTCACCCCTAGAAAGACCCTATGAAGTATTCGCACCCTTCCTCCCGATTTGCAATCGCAGTGACCTCAGCGCTGTCGCTGGCTGCTTGCTCTCAAATGGGGGGTTCACCGCCAAGCCAGGGGCTTGGTGCCGCTGAAGGCGCCTCCCTCAAACAATGCGAAGCGCTGGTATCGGGTTTTATTTACGAACAAACTTCGTTGGATTCTGCTGCTGTTCAGGCAAACGGCGCACTCAAACTGGCCAACAACAACGTGGCCGAGCACTGCCTGGTCAAAGGTGCGATGCACAAACGCAAAGGATCAGACGGCCGTGACTACGCCATTGGTTTTGAAATGCGCTTGCCCAAAACTTGGAACGGCCGCTTCTACTACCAAGGCAATGGCGGCTTAGACGGCGCGGTGCGCCCCGCTGAAGGCGCTTTGGGTGGCGGCCCGATCACGGGTGCGCTGATGCAAGGGTTTGCCGTCATCAGTTCAGACGCGGGGCACAGCGGCGCACAAACGCCCTACTTCGGGGCAGAACCCCAGTCCCGCCTGGACTATGGTTACCAGGCGGTGGCAAAGCTCACACCCATGGCCAAGGCGCTGATTGCCTCGGCCTATGGCAAAGGCCCAGACCGTTCTTACCTGGGTGGTTGCTCCAACGGCGGCAGGCATGCCATGGTCGAAGCCGCCCGTGGGCAGGCCTATGACGGCTACTTGGTTGGGGCCCCTGGTTACCGCTTGCCCAATGCCGCACTGGCCCAACTTTGGGGTGCACAGCAATGGGCGCCTTTGGCGGTCGCTGGGGCCACCGCCAAGCACCCACTGAACCCCACGGCCTCCATCCCCGACTTGAGCGGCGCGTTCACCAAAACAGAGCGTCAGTTGGTTGCCAATGCGATTTTGGCCAAGTGCGATGCCTTGGACGGTGCCAAAGACGGCTTGGTGCAGGCCACACAAGCTTGCCAAGCCACGTTCAAGCTGAGCACCGACGTACCCACCTGCTCAACCACGCGCAACGGGCAATGCTTGAGCACCGCACAAAAGGATGTGATTGCCGGGGTTTTTGCCGGTGGCCGAACAGCCAATGGCCAAGCCATTTATGCCCCGTTCCCGTTGGACCCCGGCTTGGCTGGTGACAACTGGGCCTTGTGGAAATTCGTCAATTCGGTGGCGCTTGACCCCCTGGCGGTGGGCACCGTTTTCAGCGTGCCACCCGGCCCGGTCGACCCACTGAAAGTGGATGTTTCTGCTCGCCTTCCGCTGTTCAGCGCCACCAACGACACCTACCGCGAGTCGGGCTTGTCGCTCATGACGCCGCCCGGCCAGGACAACCCCACACAACTGGCCAAGCTCAAAGATCGCGGCGCCAAAATGGTGATTTACCACGGTGTGGCCGATGCCATTTTCTCGGCTGAAGACACGCGCCAATGGATGCAGCGACTGGACAAAGCACAGGGCGGAAAATCTGACAGCTTTGCACGCTACTTTCCGGTGCCCGGCATGGCCCATTGCAGCGGCGGCCCGGCCACCGATCAATTTGACCTGCTTTCGCCGTTGGTGAAATGGGTGGAACAAGGTGTGGCGCCGCAAAATGTGGTTGCCAGCGCACGTGGAGCCGGCAACCCTGGTGGGGTGAATACCGAACTGCCTGCCGATTGGTCTGCCAACCGCACACGCCCTTTGTGTTCGCACCCCCTGGTAGCCACATACAAAGGCAGTGGTGACATAGAAAACGCCTCCAGCTTCATTTGTCGCTGATCCCAGCAAAGGCTTCTGACCATGCAAACCGTCCGCTCCATCCCATTGGCCAGCCTTGTGCTCACGGCATGCGTTGGCCTGGGTTCCACCGCGCAGGCGCAAAGCGCGGGGCAAACCACAGACTGCTCGTTTTTTACAGCGCAAGCACCGGCTGGCGTCACGCTCACCGCAGAACGCATTGCCGGTGACACGGTGCGCCCCCCGGGCCAAACCAGTGGCCCCATGTTGATTGAACATTGCCGGCTGAGCGGGAAAATGGGCGAACGGATGGGGGTGGACGGCAAGCCCTACCACATTGGTTTTGAAATGCGACTGCCCACAAAGTGGAACGGCCGCCTGCTTTACCAAGGCGGGGGCGGCAACGATGGCGTGGTACGCCCAGCAATTGGGCCGCAAGCCGCACCGGGCTACGCGCTCAACCGGGGCTTTGCCGTGGTAACCACCGACGCCGGCCACCAAGGGCCTACCGCCGATTTTGGTTTCGACCCCATTGCCCGCACCGACAATGCCTACGCCGCCCACGACAAGGTTGCCGTAACCGCCAAAGATTTGGTGCGCCGCTTCTACAGCAAACCGGCCGACAAGTCCTACTTCATTGGCTGCTCGGGCGGCGGGCGCCAGGGAATGATGTTCACGCAGCGGTTTCCCCAACACTTTGACGGCGTGATCGCCATGGCACCCGCCATGCGGGTTTCCAAGGGCGCAACCGTGGCCGCAGCATGGGACACGCAAGCCCTGCAAGCCATTGCCCCACCGGGCACCGATGGCAAACCGGCGCTCAGCATGGCCTTGTCCAACGGCGATCTGAGCTTGCTGCGCAAAAGCATACTGGACACCTGTGACGCCCATGACGGCTTGGTCGATGGCCTGGTCTCGAACCCGAGCGCCTGCCAGTTCGATGTGAAAAACCTCCAGTGCACCGGGGCCAAAAACGACAGCTGTCTTGCACCACCGCAAGTGGGGGCCCTGCAAAAAATCTTTGCCGGTGCACGCAACAGCGCAGGGCAACCGTTGTACTTCAGCTGGCCCTGGGACGCAGGCATTGGCCACCCCGCCAACGACTGGCGCAACTGGAAACTGGGCACAGCCACGGCTGGAACACCCAACTCTCGGCACGTGTTCTTGATGCAAGACGCATTGCAGGGTTACTTCGTCACCCCACCCGATCGGTCGTTGTCCATCATGGCGTTTGATTTTGACCGAGACCCGCAACGCATGGACGCGCACAGCTGGATCTTCAACACTGGCGATGATGTGAAGCTGGCAGGTTACAAAGCGCGCGGCGGAAAACTGTTGTTCGCCCACGGCATGGCAGACCCGATTTTCTCGGCAGACGAGATGGTGGATTACTACAAACGCCTGCAAGCTGAGCATGGAGCCGGTGCTGCCGACTTTGCGCGGTTGTTCCTGATTCCAGGAATGGGCCACTGCCAAGGTGGCGCTGCCACCGACAGCTGGGATGGCTTGGGCGCGTTGGTGGACTGGGTCGAAAAAGGGCAAGCACCCCAGCAAATAACCGCATCCGGGACCACGGTCTTTCCTGGTCGCACACGCCCATTGTGTGCTTGGCCCCAGTACGCACACTACAACGGCACAGGCAACGCGGAGGACGCGTCCAGCTTCAGCTGCCGGTGATGCCCCAAAAAAACACCGCCGAGGTGAGCAGCGGTGTTTTTTGAAAAAGATCGAATAGAACCTGAGGCAGGGGGCTTATTGCTTGATCGCCTCTACCTGCACCACCAGGCGCACGTTTTTGGGGAAACCCCAATCCACGCCGTAGTTCACGCCGTGGACGGTGCGGTCCAAAACCGCGTCAAAGTCGCCACCGCAAACTTCACGCTTGAGCATCGGGTTGTCGTAGCAATTGAATTGGCTGGCTTTGAGTGTCAAAGGCGCTGTTTTGCCCATCAGGGTGAACTGGCCTTGCACTTCAGCGACTTTGTCGCCATTGAAGACAAACTTGTCCGACACGAAGCGGGCCTTGGGAAATTGGGCCGCGTTCAGAATTTCGGCGCTCTGCAAGTGTTTGTCAAACATGGGGGTGCCGGAGTTGACCGAGGCCACGTCAAATGTGATGTCGACTTTGCCGGTTTTGGCGGCACGATCAAACTGCACCGAACCTTCTTTTTTGTCAAAACGGCCGCGGTTGGTGGTGGTGCCAAAGTGACCAATTTCAAACGTCACAAAGGTGTGGGTGGGGTCGATCGCGTAGTCAGCTGCATGGGCGGTACCCAAAGACAACAGCGTTGCAGCAGCCAGAACAGACAAGGTTTTACGCATGGTAATTGCTCCAAAAAAGCAGGGTTGAAACAGAAAATTACAGTTTGCCCACGCCGGTCAGCGCGAGCTTGAATTTGACTTGAACGTCGTCAGCAACCATGGAGGTGTCGGCCCATTCGTTCTCGCCAATTTTGAAAGAGAGCCGCTTGATCGCAAAGGCACCCGTGGCTGTGGTGTTGGCTCCACTCTGGGTCAAGGCAACGGGCACCACAACATCGGTGCTGGCGCCTTTGATGCTGAGCTTGCCGGTTACCTCAAATTTGCCGCCGCCCAGCGCTTTGACAGCACTGGACTGAAACATGGCCTGTGGGAAACGCGCCGTGTTGAACCACACCGCCTTTGGGAGCTCAGCATCGGCTTCGCGCGAGCCTAAAGTTGCGCTGGCAACGTCCACAGTGAAGGCGATTTTGCTCGCTGCTGGCTTGGCCGGATCAAACGCCAGCTGGGCGTCGAACTTGCGGAAACGCCCCTCAACCGGCACTCCCATTTGCTTGCTGACAAACACAATCTCGCTTTGCGCTGGCAACAGCTGCTGCTGGGCCCAAGCGACTTGGCCCCCCCCAGCAAGCATGACTGAAGCGGCCACAACGGTACGAAGAACAGAATTCACGCGAAACACCTTGGTCATAAAAATCAACCCAAACTGGGCAACATGCGCTGCAGCAGGCCGTCGCGGTCGATGACCGCGTGCTTGAGGGCCGCGCCCACATGCAGAACAACCAACCCCGCCATGGCAAACGCCGAAAGTTTGTGCAAAGGCTTCAAAGCCTCCGCCAAATCGGGGCTCACTGGCACAAAATCGGGCAGGGGCAAAACGCCAAACACCACAATGGGGAAACCCGCCGCCGAGCTGTAAGCCCAACCCAACAGGGGAACCAAAAAGAAAAGCAGGTACAGGCTGTGGTGCGTGGCATGGTGCGCAACACGTTGCCAGGCGGGCATTTGGTGTTCAATCGCTGCTGGCAGGGCCGGCGGCCGGCGCAGCACGCGCCACACCAAACGCAGCACCGACAAAGCCAAAATCACCACCGCGGCCCACTTGTGCCAGTTGAACAATTTCAAACGCTGCGGTGAAAACGGCAAATCGGCCATGTAGAGCCCGAGCGCAAACACCCCAACCAGAGCAGCGGCCAGCAACCAATGCATGAACATGGCCACGGGGTGGTAACGTTGTGAAGCTGGATAAGACATGCGGTGAGTATAAAAATGCACCATTCACAAAATGGGCAGGTAAATTGATGGCTTTGTTCATTTTTTTTGAATAGACCAAGCTGCATCCAGCGCACTACAACGAAGCGCATTTTTGTGCGCTAATGGAGGTCTGTTGAACCCGCAATGGAGTCCGTATGAACAAGAATGTTGGCGGTTATGACCGCATTGCCCGGATTGGCGTGGGAGCCGCTCTTGTGGTTGCTGCAGCCACCGGGACGGTGGGCATGTGGGGCTACCTGGGCCTGGTCCCCTTGGCCACAGGGTTGATGGGGTGGTGCCCGCCCTACGCCATGTTTGGCATCAACACCTGCTCGGTGAAAAAAGACTGAATCACCGGTAAGGGTTGGATTCGCCCGGGGGCCGGCTTTTGAAACGGCGGTGGGGCCAATGGTATTGGTCCACCATGCCGAGCACATAGCCCTCCAGCTGGCGGTTCATGGTGAGCGCGTCGGCCTCGTCGTTGCCGGTCGGAAAATCAGGCCAAGGCGGCAAAAGCTCGACCGTGTAGCCCGCGGGCGTGACCCGCGTCAGCAAGCTGAGCACCGGGGCTTGGGCCAAGGCACTGAGCCGCCCCAAAGACGTGATGGTGGCCGCCAAACGCCCGAAAAAGGGCACGAACACCGCGTTGTTGCGACCCAGGTCCATATCGGGGGACAAATGCAACACCCCCCCGGCGCGCAAATGGCGCAGTATGGGCATGATGCCCTGCTTGCGAGGAATGGGGAAATTGCCGAAACGGGTGCGACCGTCGTTGACCCAACGGTCCATGCCCGGGCTGTTTTGCGGCACGTAAATGAAAGACCAATTGCGCTGGGTCAAGTGGCTGAGCCAAAA
>JBDKEX010000188.1:0-8289 GCA_039798985.1 Pseudomonadota bacterium
CAACAACAACAACCCCAGCAACACCAGCCAACTCCAGGCAGGCACCGCAATCAAACCCGTGGCAAACCCCCAGGACAAAGGAAAGCCCAGCGCAATGAACACGCGACGCGCCAGTGTTTGGCCCCAAGCACTGCCCACCACGCCCACCAATGTGGCGGCCAGCAGACCCGACAAAGGGGTGGCACCCACGGCGCGCACCGCCCACAACACGCCCCAGGCCAACGCCCACACCACCAAGGCCGGCCAAGGCCAGCGCAACCTGGGCTCAGCCGGCGGGGTGTGGCGGGAGCGGCGCACGGCAGGGTCAGCCCGCGTCGCCCAAGCGGCGCAAACGGTCGATCAGGCCATTGAGTTCATCGAGCGAGCCAAAGCCAATGGCCAGTTCACCCAGCTCCTCCATGCGCCCGTGGCGTTTGACCCGCTTTTTCACCCGCACCTCAACGGCTGCCGTCAACAGGTCCGCCAATTCATCTTCCACCCGCTTGATGTCGCGAGACTTTTCTTTCTTGGGTTTCTGCGGCGTCAAAGCAAATTCGGCACCCAGTTTTTTGGCCAGTCCTTCGGCCTCCCGCACCGACAACTGCTTGGCGCTGATCTGATGCGCAGCCGTGATCTGGGTGGCACGCTCCAACCCCAACAGGGCACGGGCGTGACCCATGTCAATGTCGCCGGCCATGAGCATGGTTTGCACCGGTTCGGCCAGGTTGAGCAAACGCAGCAAGTTGCTGGCCGCGCTGCGCGAACGCCCGACCGATTGCGCCGCTTGCTCGTGGGTCAGCCCAAATTCTTTGACCAACCGTTGCAAGCCTTGGGCCTCTTCCAGGGGGTTCAAGTCTTCGCGCTGGATGTTCTCGATCAAGGCCATGGCCGCTGCGGATTCGTCGGGCACGTCCCGCACCAACACGGGCACCGTGTCCAACCCCGCCAGCCGCGAAGCCCGGAAACGCCGTTCACCGGCGATGATTTCATAAACCGGCCGCGCGCCGCGTGGCGTTGCCGGCAGGCCTTGTTGCGCCTGCCAGGCCAGCATGCGGGCCTCGCCAAGGGCATCGCCCAGCTTGCGCACCAAAATCGGTTGCATGATGCCCTGCGCCTTGATGCTCTCGGCCAACTCGTACAGTGCGCCCTCGTCCATGCGCGTGCGCGGCTGGTAGGTACCGGGCACCAGATCGGTCAAGGCCAGAACGGTGGGCAGATCGGGGGTGGAGCCGTCCAGCGCAGTGCTGTCTTCCAGCTTGGGCCCCAGCAGGGCTTCCAATCCGCGGCCCAGGCCTTTGGGTTTTTTGGTGACCATCGTGTTCAGTTCTCGTTCGCTTTCAACCAACGCTGCAACAGGGCATGCCCCTGCAGCCAATCGCCCAAGCCGGACTCGGCGTTGATGTGCCCTACCGCGCCGGCATCGACCCATTCGCTGCCCCAATGGCGGGCCAGCCCTTGCGCCCGTTCCTGGGTGCAATAGGGGTCGTTTTGGCTGCCCACCAACACTGAAGGAAAAGGCAGGCGTTCGCACACCACAGGCGCCCAACCGGGCAACACAGCGGCCAGATCGGGCTGCTCCACATCGCCCGGAGCCACCAGCAACGCACCCCTTACCGCAGCGGTGTGGCGCGAATACTTGGCCCACGCCGCGGTCAATATGCAACCCAGGCTGTGGGCCACCAACACCACGGGGGCTTGGGCGCGCGCAATCACCACCTCGTCCAGGCGGGCCAGCCAGTCGCCGCGGCGCGGGTTCAACCAATCGTGTTGGTCGACCCGCTCGTAACCGTGCAGGGTTTCCCAGCGGGTTTGCCAATGCCCGGCACCGCTGTTTTGCCAACCCGGCAATATCAAAACGTGGGGGCGTGTCATGGTGGCGCTTACATGCTGTCGATGCGATCGACCATTTCCTGGGCAAACTCTACAAAAGCCTTGCTGCCACGCGCTGACGGGTCGAACACCACGCCCGGCAAGCCGTAACTCGGGGCCTCGGCCAAGCGCACGTTGCGCGGAATCACGGTGTTGAACACCTTGTCCCCAAAATGGCTTTTGAGCTGGTCGCTCACCTGTTGCTGCAAGGTGATGCGCGGGTCAAACATCACACGCAGCAGGCCAATGATCTTGAGGTCGCGGTTCAGGTTGGCGTGCACCTGCTTGATGGTGTTGACCAAATCGGACAAGCCCTCCAGCGCAAAGTACTCGCACTGCATGGGCACGATAACGCCGTTGGCGCTGCACAAGCCATTGAGGGTGAGCAGGCTCAAACTGGGTGGGCAATCCACCAACACAAAATCATAGTCGCTGGCCACAGCCGCCAGTGCGTTTTTCAGGCGCTTTTCGCGTTGGTCCACGTCCACCAACTCCACCTCGGCCCCCGCCAGTTCGCGGTTGGCACCCAGCACCCGGTAGCCACACTTGTCGGACAAGGTTGCCGCCTCGGCCACACTGGCAGAGCCCAGCAAGACATCGTAAACACTCAAAGGCAATTCGCGTTTGTTCACCCCAGAGCCCATGGTGGCGTTGCCTTGGGGGTCCAAGTCCACCATCAACACCCGCTGACCCACCTTGGCCAAACCCGCAGCCAGGTTGACGGTGGTGGTGGTTTTGCCCACACCACCTTTTTGGTTGGCTATGCAAAAAATTTTGGCCATGCTGGATTCCTTATTTGGACAATGCCAGCTTGAAGCCAAAACCCAGCAAAAAAACGCCGGCCAATTTGTTCAACCACAAACCGATTTTGGGGCTGGCGCGCAAACGCTCGGCCAGGCGGTGGGTCAACAGCACCACAACCAATCCGTACCCAAAAGTGAGCGCCGCAATGGTGGCCGCCATCACCCCAAAAGTCAGCAATCCTTGGTGCTGCACCGGGTCCACGAACAACGGAAAAAAGGCCATGTAAAACACAATCGCCTTTGGGTTGAGCAAGGTGATCAGCATGGCTTGGCGCGCATAGTGTCGGGGCTTGATGTTCAACACCGGGGCATCCCCCGGTTGGGTGGCCAGCATTTTGGCACCCAACCAAGCCAGGTAGGCCGCCCCCATCCATTGCACGGCAGCAAAGGCCGACGGGTAAGTGGCCAAAAGCGCGGCCACGCCGGCCACAGCCAACCACATCAACACCTGGTCACCCGCAATCACACCCAATGTGGCCGCCAGACCGCCCGCCACCCCGCCTTTGCTGGTGGATGTGATCAACGCCAAATTGCCCGGCCCGGGTATGGCCAAGAACAAGACAATTGCAGCCACAAAGGCGCCGTAATCGGCCACTCCAAACATGTGTGTTTTCCGGTTTGTTGCGATGCCGGGTTTACCCGACATCGAGGCCCGAGTTTAAACCGGCCTTGCGCATCCACAGCAAACACCTCTCAGCGTCCAAACCTGGCACCTTCAGTTGTTCCACGTGAAACACCTCCACACTCTCTGGCAGCGCTTGCATTTCGGCCGTCGGCACCTTGCCTTTCAGGGCCATCCACACCCCGGCCGGGCCCAAGGCCTGGGCCGACCACTGCGTAAAGTCAAGCAAAGACGCAAAAGCCCTGGAAGTCACCACATCAAAGGGTTCGGCCACATTCTCTACCCTGGCGTGCAAGCCCTTGAGGTTGGGCAAACGCAACGCGGCCGCCACCTGCTGCACAAACACCGCCTTTTTGGCCACGGTGTCCACACAGGTGACCTGGACCTGCGGGCAAGCAATCGCAATGACCACGCCCGGCAAGCCCGCGCCAGACCCCACATCCAACACCTTGGCAGCATCAATGCCGGGCCCAAGTTGCCGCATCAGTGGCGCAATCACGGCCAGGCTGTCCAGCAGGTGGTGCGTCAGCATTTCCATCGGGTCGCGCACCGCCGTCAGGTTGTAAACCTTGTTCCACTTGGCCACCCAGGCTTGGTAGTCCAGCAGCTTTTGCACCTGTTCGTCGCTCAGGGGCAAGGCAAGCGCCTGCAGGCCATGGCGCAGGCCCGCCTCCAAGTCGGCGCTCATACCGCAGCGCTTTCGGCCAAGTTTTCCGCAACACCAAACCCGTGGTACTTGCCGCGCTTGAGGTGAATCAACAGCAACGAAATAGCCGCCGGCGTCACCCCAGACACACGCGAGGCTTGGCCCAGAGTTTCCGGCCGATGCTTGGTCAACTTTTGGCGAACCTCAATACTCAAGGCCGACACCTGCATGTAATCCAACTCTGCGGGCAATTTCAAATTCTCGTAATAAGCAGCGCGCTGCACCTCATCTCGCTGGCGGTTGATGTAACCCGAGTACTTGGCGGCGATCTCCACCTGCTCAATGACGTCATCGTATTGGTCGGCCAGCGTTTCACGTGAAACCACTGCCGTGGATGCAATCGAGGCAACACCTTTTGCACCCTCTACCTGCATGGACATCAGCCCCGCATAAGTCACGCCGGGCCGCCGCAGCAGATCGAACAAGTTGTATTCGTGATCCATGGCCTTGCCCAACACCCGCTCCGACTCCGCAGCCACCACCACCCGGGGGTTGACCCAAGTCGCCTTCAATTGCTCTGTTTCACGTGAAACAGCATCGCGTTTGCGGTTGAAGGCATCCCAGCGCTGGTCATCAACCAAACCCATTTGCCGGCCCTGCTCGGTCAAACGCATATCGGCGTTGTCTTCGCGCAATTGCAAACGGAACTCCGCGCGGCTGGTGAACATTCGGTAGGGCTCGGTCACGCCTTTGGTAATAAGGTCATCGACCAGCACACCCAGGTAAGCTTGATCGCGGCCCGGCAACCAAGGGGCCTGCCCGCGAACTTGCAAGGCCGCATTGATGCCGGCGAACAAACCTTGCGCAGCCGCCTCCTCGTAACCCGTGGTGCCATTGATCTGGCCCGCAAAAAACAAGCCTTGTATCTGCTTGGTTTCAAAGCTGCTTTTCAGTTCTCGCGGGTCAAAGTAATCGTACTCAATGGCATACCCCGGGCGCAGGATGTGGGCATTTTCGAGCCCGGGCATGCTGCGCACCAATGCGTATTGAATGTCAAACGGCAAACTGGTGCTGATGCCGTTGGGGTAATACTCGTGTGTGGTCAGCCCTTCGGGCTCCAGGAAAATCTGGTGGCTTTCCTTGTCCGCAAAGCGGTTGATTTTGTCCTCCACGCTGGGGCAGTAGCGCGGCCCCACCCCCTCAATCTTGCCCGTGAACATGGGGCTGCGGTCAAAACCGCTGCGGATGATGTCGTGGGTGCGTTCGTTGGTGTGGGTGATCCAGCAAGGCAATTGCTTGGGATGCATGGCGGCGCCACCGTGCGCATGGGCCATGAAGCTGAAGACAGGAACCGGGCGGTCTTCGGTGCCAGAGCCCGGCATACCGTCGCCAGGCTGTTCCGTGCATTGTGAGAAATCAATGGTTCGCCCGTCCAGCCGGGGCGGTGTTCCGGTCTTCAGGCGGCCTTGTGGCAACTTCAATTCTTTGAGCCGCGCAGACAGGCTCACGGCCGGCGGATCACCGGCACGCCCGCCGGCATGGTTGTTCAGGCCCACATGGATTTTGCCGTCCAGGAAAGTGCCGGCCGTCAACACCACAGCTCTGGCGCGAAAGCGTATGCCCACCTGCGTGACCGCGCCCACCACCCGGTCGCCCTCGACCATCAAATCGTCAACCGCTTGCTGAAACAGCATCAGGTTGGGTTGGTTCTCGAGCATGCGGCGGATGGCCGCCTTGTACAAAATCCGATCGGCCTGCGCACGCGTGGCGCGCACCGCCGGCCCTTTGCTGCTGTTGAGGATGCGGAACTGGATGCCCCCTTCGTCTGTGGCCAGTGCCATCGCACCGCCCAAGGCGTCTACCTCTTTGACCAAGTGGCCCTTGCCTATGCCACCTATGGAGGGGTTGCAGCTCATTTGCCCCAGGGTTTCAATGTTGTGCGACAACAGCAGGGTCTGGCAACCCATGCGGGCAGCCGCCAAGGCAGCCTCGGTGCCGGCATGGCCGCCACCAACCACAATCACGTCAAATTCTTGGGGGTACAACATACTGAAAAAAGCTGGGGTTTGCCACCCGCAAGCTGCCTAAAATGAGGTAAGCCTTTGATTTTCCCACGTTTGTCACAATGTTGCCACTTGCGCAACCCCTGGCAAACTCGGTGCCCTGAACTTGCCCTGTATTGCATAATGTTTTCGCAACCACTTGTGGCAGAGAACTCTTATGGCAAACACTGTTCGGCTTGGCTTGATGGCACCAGAATCGGGTCTGGTCGAGCTTTACGGTCCCGAAATTTCGCGTGCCGCGCGCATTGCTTGCGACGAGATCAACGAACGGGGCGGTGTGCTGGGTCAGCCACTTGAGCTGATTGTCGAAGACGATGGCAGCTTGCCCAACACCGCTGTCCCAGCAGCAAAGCGTCTTCTTGACCAACATCATTGCGTTGCGCTGATAGGCAATTTGCTTTCCAATTCGCGCATTGCGGTTGCCGAAAAAGTAGCGCAGCCGCGGCAGGTGCCTTATTTGAATTTTTCTTTCTATGAGGGCAGCATCTCCAGCCGTTATTTTTTTAACTTCGCGGCTTTGCCCAACCAGCAGATCGAGTACATGATCCCGTTCATGGCCCGGCGCTACGGGCCAAAAATGTTTTTTGCTGGAAACAACTACGAATGGCCGCGCGGCTCTATCGACGCAGCCAAGGCGGCGCTGCAAAAACTGGGCGGGGACATTGTTGGCGAGGAATACCTCTCTATTGGCGTGCCCGCAGCGGATATCGATCGTCTGCTGAACGAAGTGGCCCTCTCGGGCTGCGATGTGTTCGTGCCCTACTTTGCAGGCCAAGACCAGATCACACTTCTCACGCGCTTCAACGAACTCGGCTTGAAGCATCGAATGGCCGTGGTGATGGGTCATTTCGACGAAGCCATGGTCAGCCACCTGTCGCCAGCAGTGCGCGAAGGGCTTTACTCCTGCAACACGTATTTCATGTCTTTGGAGACGGCGGAAAACAACCAGATCAAACAACGACTGGCGCATGCGCCCGGAGTCAGCGGTGTTTGGCCGCATGGCAACGGTGTGATTACCAATTTTGGCGAAGGTGCTTACATTTGCGTGCACGCCTTTGCCAACGCAGCCGAGGCTGCAGGCAGCCTTGAACCTGAAGCCTTGGTCAATGCGCTGGAAGGGGTGCGGGTTCTTGCTCCACAAGGCGTGGTTGAAATGGACCGCGACACCCATCACGCCCATGTCAATACATGCCTGTCCCGCTGCAATGCCGACGGCTCATTTTCAATTGTGGAGCAGTTCGGTCAGCTCGCACCAACCATCCCCGAGCGCTACCAGGCCCAATTCCGCTCCGCAAGGTTGCATGCATCACCTGTGACCCCCGAGCTAACGGCCCGGCTGGCCGCCGAAATAGGGCAAGCACAGCAACGCCTCGGAACAGCCCAGAGAATCTTGTCGGTTGCAGATATGGCGATCATCGCCACCGACCTGCAAGGCCTGATTACTGAAGCCAACCTGAGTGCCAGCCAAATTTTCGGCTACGAAGAAGGCGAATTGCTGGGCTTGTCGGTGCACGTGTTGGTTCCACCGCAATTCAGAAACAAGCATGCTGAACACATTGCTGCCTTCGTAACAGGTGAAGAAACCGAGCGCCGCATGTCAAGGCGTGGCGAGATCATGGGTTATCGCAAAGACGGATCCCTGTTTCCCCTTGAGGCATCGATCGCGAAGTTCAGAACCGGCACTGAGGACTGGCAACTGGTGGTGACCATGCGTGACATCACCGAACGCAAAAAGTCTGAAGAAGAACTGACCCGCCGAGCCACCCACGACTCCCTCACCGGCCTGCCCAACCGAGCATTGATTCGTGAGCGGCTGGCAAATGCCCTGCATCGATCGCGCCGCAGCGGTCTTTCCGTGGTGCTGATGTTTGTTGACATTGACGGTTTCAAACCCATCAACGACACGCATGGCCACAATGCCGGGGACGAACTGCTCAAGATCTTGGCCAACCGGCTGATCGAACAGGTCAGGCCCGGTGACACCGTTGCACGCCTGGGCGGTGATGAGTTCATCGTTCTCTGTGAGCAGGTTGAACAGCCTTGGGCCATGTCCGTGATGGCCGAGCGCATCAACGACAGCCTTCGGTTGCCTGTTGTTTACGAGGGGCACTCCTTGTTCGTCAGCGCCAGCGTGGGCATTGCCATTGGAAACGGTGGCTCTCACACGGCTGATGACATGCTGCGGCAGTCCGATACAGCCATGTACGCCGTTAAACAAAAGGGCCGCGACGGTTGGGCCTTCTTCAATGAGAGCCAGCAGGAGCAGGCACGGCAGCGTTTGGCCATCACCAACGGGCTCCGCTTGGC
>JBDKEX010000189.1:0-4218 GCA_039798985.1 Pseudomonadota bacterium
ATTGAACGCATGGTAGGCGGGTGGCGCCTGCGTGGTTTTTGTGGGGTGGCGGCAGAGCCCTGGGTTTGCGAGGCCGAAACCGTTGTTCTGGCCTCGGCTTTCAACACCCTGGCGCTGCTGAACACCCTGGGGTTGCAAGCGCCTTTGAACGCTTTGCGTGGGCAGGTCACCTGGGGCACGGTCTCGAGCCTGCCGGCCCATACAGCGCCGTTTCTGCCCCCATTCCCGGTCAATGGGCACGGCAGCTTCATCCACGGCATGGACTTTGGCCTGCCAGCAACAGCACACGGACCTTGCTGGGCGGTCGGCTCCACTTTTGAGCGGGGGGTAACAGACCCCCACATACTGCCCGCCGACCAAGTGGCCAACAAAGCCCGGTTGGCCCGCTTGCTGCCCCATGTTCACTCCCAGTGTGAACCGGGGATGGATGCGGCGTTTGCCTGGGCCGGCGTGCGTTGCACCGTGCCCGACCGTTTGCCCATGGTGGGTTTTTTGGCACCCGAATCGTGGCCGGGCTTGATGGTGTGTGCCGGCATGGGGGCTCGCGGCCTGACGCTTTCAGTGCTGTGCGGTGAGGTGCTGGCGGCCCAATACTTTGGCGAACCGTGGCCCTTGGAACGCAAACTGGCGTGCGCACTGCTGGCCCACCGTTTTGCCGCCAAGCGCGTGTGACTTTATATTCAGAACGCATATAAAAACAAATAAAAAGTAGTTTGTGTTTATGTATGGGGCGCCTACAGTCCGTTCCCATGCACGACATCGCTTTCGTTATCGCTGGTTTTTCTGTGGGCCTCATCGTGGGCCTTACGGGCGTGGGCGGCGGTTCTTTGATGACGCCTATCCTGATCTTCTTTTTCGGCATCAAACCCTACCTTGCGGTGGGCACCGATTTGCTGTTTGCGGCCTTCACCAAGGCTGGCGGCACGGTCAGCCTGATGAAACAGGGCTTGGTGCCGTGGCGTGTGGTGGGCCAACTGTGTGCGGGCAGCATTCCAGCCGCGCTGGCCACCCTGTATGTGCTGCACACCGTGGGGCCCGCGTCGCCCCAAGTGCAGCAGTGGATGACCCACACCCTGGGCGTGGCCCTGTTGCTCACCGCTGCGGCAATGCTGTTCAAGGCCTTTCGCCAGCGCAAGGCGCCTGTGCGCGTGGTGTCTGGCAACGGCCCCGTGCACAACATCTCGTTGGCTGGCGAAACACCGCCGCGCCAGGCTTACCAAGCCCGCCATTGGAGTTTGCCGGTGTTGTTCGGCGCGGTCATTGGCACCATGGTCACACTCACCTCGGTGGGTGCAGGGGCCATTGGCGTTACTGTGTTGCTGATTTTGTTCCCGTTGTTGCCCCTGCCGCGCATTGTGGCGGCTGACATTGCTTACGCCGTACCCTTGACTTTGGTGGCCGGCTTGGGCCATGCCTCCTTGGGGTCGGTGGACTGGCCCCTGCTGATGAAGCTGCTGGCCGGCTCTTTGCCGGGCATTTGGCTGGGCTCTAAACTCATACACAAAACCCCCGAACGGGTGGTGCGATCGATGTTGTCAGCCCTGCTGGCCTACGCCGGCCTCAAGCTGATTGCAATTTAACGCCCCACAAGCCCTACACTACCGCCCCTTGTTGTTGACAGACCATGTACCAATACACCGAATTTGACCGCCAGTTTGTGCGCCAACGTGCGGCCCAGTTCCGCGACCAGCTGGACCGCTTCCAAGCCGGCACCCTGGGGGGCGATGAATTCAAGCCCTTGCGGCTGCAAAACGGCTGGTATATACAACGCCATGCCCCCATGCTGCGTGTGGCAGTGCCGTACGGCGAACTCTCGACCCGCCAAGTGCGCGCACTGGCTCGTATTGCCCGCGAATACGACCAGCCGAGCGCTGCGGTGTTCCAAGGTGCAGTGGCCGCACAAAACAAACTGGGCAGCATCCAGCTGCGAGATGGCCAAGCCATTGCCAGCCGCTTGCCCACGGGCTACGCACACTTCACTACCCGCCAAAATGTGCAGTTCAACTGGATTCCATTGAACCAGGCCGCTGACGTGATGGACCTGCTGGCCACGGTGGACATGCACGGCATCCAGACCAGTGGCAACTGCATCCGCAACATCACCAGCGATGCCCTGGCGGGCATTGCCGTGGACGAGGTGGCAGATCCGCGCCCGTACGCCGAAATTCTGCGCCAGTGGAGCACCCTGCACCCCGAATTTGCCTTTTTGCCACGCAAGTTCAAAATCGCCATCACCGGCGCCACCGAAGACCGTGCGGCAACCCATTGGCACGATGTGGGGCTGCATTTGGTGCGAAACGCCTCGGGTGAGGTGGGTTTCAAGGTGCTGGTGGGCGGTGGCATGGGCCGCACGCCCGTTATTGCCAGCACCATCCGCGAATTTTTGCCCTGGAATCAGGTCCTCAACTACCTGGAAGCGGTGGTGCGGGTGTACAACCGCTGGGGCCGCCGCGACAACATCTACAAGGCCCGCATCAAAATCTTGGTAAAGGCCGAAGGCCAGCGGTATGTGGACGAAGTTGAAGCCGAGTTCACCCGCATTGTGGAAAAAGACGGTGCGCCGCACACCATCACCCAGGCCGAGCTGGATCGCGTGAGCCAAGGGTTTGTGCCACCTTTGCTGGACACCGCAACCACCTGCTCCGAAGACAAAATTGCGCGCATTTTGCGGGCCGCCGCCGAAGACGATGTGGAATTTGGCCGTTGGGTGCAGCAAAACGTGCAGGCACACCAAAACCCTGACTTGCGGGCCGTGACGCTGTCGTTCAAGCGCTTGGGGCAAGCCCCGGGCGACGCCACCGCCGACCAACTGGACGCCGTGGCAGAACTGGCCGACAAGTACAGCGCTGGCGAAGTGCGGGTCACGCACGACCAAAACCTGCTGTTGCCCTGGGTGCGGTGCGAAACCCTGTCCGAGCTGTGGCGCGATGCCCGCCGACTGGGCCTGGCCAAGCCCAACATCCGCCTGCTGACCGACATGATCGCTTGCCCTGGTGGCGACTTTTGCGACCTGGCCAATGCACGTTCCATCACCGTGGCAGAAGCCATCACCACCCGTTACCAAGATTTGGACGAACTGCACGACCTGGGCGAAATCGATTTGCACATCAGCGGCTGCATCAACAGCTGCGGTCACCACCACAGCGGTCACATCGGCATCTTGGGCGTGGACAAAGACGGCCAAGAGTGGTACCAAGTCACCTTGGGTGGCTCTGATGGTTCCGCGCTGAGCGGAACACCCCAGGCTGGCAAGGTGGTTGGCCCATCATTTGCGGCCAACGAGGTGACCGAGGCGCTGGAAGCCATCATCAACACCTACCGCGAACTGCGCGCCGACGGCGAGTTGTTCATCGAGACTTTGAAGCGCGTGGGCCATGACCCGTTCAAAGCCGCCGCCAACGCGGTGCGCGTGACCACCGCCCGCCAGCCTGCAGCCGACTCCGTGCCCGCCTGACCCCAGAAGAACCGAGCCATGAAACTCTTGCTCTCCCAAGACACCGCTGCCACCCCAGATGCCCGCACAGCCTTGCTCACCCTGCCCAACGACGTGGACGTGGGCACCGTGAGCCTGGACGGCGTCCAGCACATTGACTTGACTTTCCCCAAGTTCACCGATGGCCGCGCTTTCAGCCAAGCGGTGGAATTGCGCCGCCGCCAGGGTTTCCAGGGCACGCTGCGCGCGACCGGTGATGTGGTGGTGGACCTGCTGCAGCAAATGCAACGCTGCGGCATCGATGAGGCCGTTCTGCGGGCCGATCAGGACCCGGTTGCTGGCGAACGCCTGTTGGCCCTGTTCAGCGCGTTCTACCAGGGCGATGCACAGCAGACCCAGCCCCACTTTGCCAAGGCGGCTTGATATGGGTGACGTATCCTCTGCTTCGTCGGCGTTCAGGCCTCAGCAACCCCTGCCTGCCACCCAACTGCACGCAAAAGCCTCGCCAGACTTTGCGGCCAAACTGGCCGAAACACAAGCCCTCCTCCAGCGCGCGGCAGCTGACTTCCAGCCGCTGACGCAAGCTTCCAGCTTGGGCGCAGAGGATGTGGTGATCACCCACCTCATCAATGCTTTGCAGTTGAATATTCCGGTGTTTGTGCTGGAAACCGGCGCCCTGCACCGCGAAACCCTGGCCTTGCTGGAACGCACCGAAGCGCACTCGCGCACCCCCGTCCGGGTGTTGCGCCCGCAGCACGAGGCGGTGATCGAGTTTGTGCGCCGCG
>JBDKEX010000190.1:0-2655 GCA_039798985.1 Pseudomonadota bacterium
GTTGACACTGGACCTGCAAGTCATAGGCCAGCGCCACAAGGACTTGAAAAACGGCCTCACCGCCCCGCCCCGGCCCACACTCAAAAACATCATCAACCTGGCCACCAAGCCCCGCTGGTGCCTGGGCATGCTGGGCACCCAGCGGCACACCTTCCGCAACCTGGTGGGGCATGTCAAGGGGGTGAGCGATATGCGCTCCCTGGCGGCCTGGACCAACGAACAGTTTGACCCCCGCCTGAGCTGGGCCGATGTGGCTTGGGTCAAGGAGCGTTGGGGTGGCAAACTCATCCTCAAAGGCATCATGGAGGTGGAAGACGCCGAACTAGCGACCCAGGCTGGTGCCGATGCCATCGTGGTGAGCAACCACGGTGGACGTCAGCTCGATGGCGCCCCGGCCAGCATTGACGCCCTGCCGGCCATCGTCCAAGCGGTGGGGCACCGGCTTGAGGTGTGGATGGACGGCGGCATCCGCAGCGGGCAAGACGTGCTCAAGGCGTGGGCACTCGGGGCGCGGGGCACCATGATCGGGCGCGCTATGGTCTACGGCCTTGGCGCCATGGGCGAAGCGGGCGTGGCCAAGGCACTGCAAATCATCCACAAAGAGCTGGACGTGACCATGGCGTTTTGTGGGCACACCAACATCCAGACGGTGGACCACCGGATTCTGCGCCCAGGCACTTACCCCACCGCCTGAGAACCGCCGAAACCTTTACAAACTGCTAGCCCGAAGCGCGTTGGGCAGCGCAGGTTACGGCGCAATGCCTGGGTTGCCGTCCATGCCCACCAATTTGGGTTGGTTGATGTGGACTTGCTTGATGACTTTTTTGTCTTTCAAATAAGTCGAGACCACATCCCAAATCGGGGTGCCTTGCGCGCCCTCTTGCACCGAAGCCCAACCGGCCACCTTGTACTTTTTGTCGGCGTCCAGCGGCTTGCCCTTGAGCGTGAGGTTGTTGATCCGTTTGCCCATGGCCGCCTTGGGGTCACAGGTGTACTGGATGCCGCCCACCCGCACCATGTCTCCGCCCTGCTGGTAATAAGGGTCGGGGTTGAAGATGTTGTCGGCCACATCTTCCATGATGCCCTTGATTTGCTCGCCAGTGAACTCGTTGAGCGTGGTGGCTGGGTAGGTCACGGCCATCTGGTCCATCATGCGTTCGTAGGTGATCACATCCCCCGGCAACAGGCTGGTGCCCCAACGCACGCCCGGCGAAAACGCCGCATCGGCGCCTTTTACGTCCATCAGCGCGTCGCAAATGAGTTGGTCCCAGGAGCCGTTGAAGTTGCCGCGGCGGTACAGCGCCCCCTCTGACACGGCCAATTTTTCGTCGAGCTTGGCTTGGTAAGGCGCGCGGTGCTTGTTGATGAGCGCCTGCATTGCCGGATCGGCTTTGAGCAGGTTGGAGAACACCGGCATCAGTTTGTAGCGGAAGTCTTGGACCTTGCCGCCGCGTACATCAAAGTCCAGCACGGCCAAGAACTTGCCGTTGGAGCCGGCGTTGGTGACCAGCGTCTGGCCCCCTGCGTTCTTGACAATGACCGGGGCCGGCATGCCGTCGTGGGTGTGTCCACCCAAAATTGCGTCGATGCCCCGCACGCGGGCCGCCATTTTGATGTCCACGTCCATGCCGTTGTGTGAAAGCACCACCACCACCTGCGCGCCTTTGGCACGCACCTCGTCCACCTGCTTTTGCATGTTTTCGTCCTGGATGCCGAAGCTCCAGTCGGGCACAAAGTGGCGCGGGTTGGCAATGGGGGTGTAGGGGAAGGCCTGGCCGATCACGGCAATCTTGACGCCGTTTTGCTCCCTCATGACATAGGGGGCAAACACCTGGTCGCCAAAGTCGGTGGTGGTGACGTTTTGGGCCACAAATTCGATTTGGCCTTTGAAGTCCTTCTCCACGATTTCCTTGACCCGCTGGGCGCCAAAGGTGAATTCCCAGTGCGGGGTCATGACCTCGACACCCAAGAGTTTGCAGGCATCGACCATGTCTTGTGCATTGGTCCAGAGCGCGGTGGCCGAACCCTGCCAGGTGTCGCCACCGTCCAGCAGCACCGCATGCGGCCGGTTGGCTTTGATTTGCTTGACCAAGGTGGCCAGGTGCGCAAAACCGCCCACCTTGCCGTAGGTTTTGGCGGCCTGCTCAAAGTTCAGGTAAGTGAACGCGTGGGCAGCCGCCGTGCCCGGCTTGATGCCAAATTGCTTGAGGAGCGCTTCTCCCACAATGTGGGGTGGTCGGCCATACGCATCAGCCAGGCCCAGGTTGACACTGGGCTCGCGGAAGTGAATCGGCATCAACTGCGCATGGCAGTCGGTGAAGTGCATGAAGCTGACGTTGCCAAACTTGGGCAAGTCATACAAGCGCTCACCGGCACCCGGGGTGGCGGCCAAAAGGTCTTGGCTGGTCAGGGCCATGCCCGATGCACTGGCCACGGCCAGCACTTGCATGAATTCACGTCGGCTGAAGCTCATGGAATCTCCTCAATTCAGCTGCGCCGCTCAGGCGATGGCGACTTCATCGGTGCGTGAGTCACCCTTGTTGTCGGTCCACTTGACCTGCAGCTTCTCGCCCTTGGCTGCGCCCTTGAACTTGAAGCTCAGGAACGGGTTCTGCGACACCGCTCCGCTCCAGGCGGCCTGCAACACGCTCTTGC
>JBDKEX010000191.1:0-5733 GCA_039798985.1 Pseudomonadota bacterium
ACATCAGGCGGTCGCTTTGGCCCAGCACTTCGATGATGCGTGGGCACGCTTTCCAGATGTTGAGCCCGCCGAACAGTGGCAAGGCCTCGTCGTACTGGCCGTTGCCTTGCACCGGGTTGAGGATGTCGTCGTACTTCAGGCCGTGGGCGATGCAGGAGTTGAAGTCATCCACGCCAAAAGCGGGTGCCGAATGGACGATGCCCGTGCCGTCGCCGGCGGTCACGTAATCGGCCAAATACAGGGGCGAAAGGCGGCGGTAGCCATACCCGGTGCTGGCGGAGTCCACGTCGTACAGCGGGTGGCGGAACACCAAGCCGCGCAGCGCTTCACCTTTGGCGGTGGCCACTACGGTGCCTTCGAGTTGGTAGCGTTGCAGGCAGTTTTCCACCAAAGACGCGGCCAGCAGCAATAAGCCACGCGGCGTGTTCACCAAGGCGTAATCCAGTTCGGGGTGGGCATTGAGCGCTTGGTTGGCGGGAATGGTCCAGGCCGTGGTGGTCCAGATGACGGCAAAGGCTTTTTTGTTGCCGTCGCCCGGCAGTGCGGTCAGGCCAAAGGCCTGGGCCAATGCAGCTGGGTCGTTGGCTTCGAACGCCACATCCAGCGTGTCGCTTTTCTTGTCTTGGTATTCGATCTCGAACTCGGCCAGCGAAGAGCCACAGTCAAAGCACCAGTACACGGGCTTGAGGCCTCGGTACACAAATCCACGCTCCATCACGCGCTTGAAGGCGCGGATTTCGTTGGCTTCTGTGGTGAAGTCCATCGTGCGGTAGGGCTTGTCCCATTGGCCCAGTACGCCCAGGCGCTTGAAGTCCGCCATCTGCTGCGCGATTTGCTCGCCCGCAAACGACCGTGCCTTGGCTTGCATGGCGTCGCGGCTCAGGTTGCGGCCATGCAGTTTTTCAATCGCGTTTTCAATCGGCAGGCCGTGGCAGTCCCAGCCGGGTATGTACTGGGCGTCAAAACCCGCCAGCTGGCGGGCCTTGACGATCATGTCTTTGAGCACCTTGTTGACGGCGTGGCCAATGTGGATTTGGCCGTTGGCATAGGGCGGGCCGTCGTGCAATATGAACTTGGGCGCTCCCACGCGGGCTTCGCGCAGCTTTTTATAAATGCCTTGTTCTTCCCACTGCTGCACCCAGCCTGGCTCGCGCTGTGGCAGGTTGCCACGCATGGGAAAAGGGGTGTCGGGCAGGTTGAGCGAAGTGCTGTGGTCGTTGGCAGAGGGCTTGGCGTCGGACATGGTGCTGGGCAATGTGCTGTAAGGGGCTCGACCCGCTGGTGCAGGAAATGATCTGGGGCCGGCCACCCCGAGCCGCCCAAGGGTGTGTGGCGCTTTGGCAGGCGGGTTTTAAATTCGGTCGCGGGTGGTTTGGCGGCGTTGCGCGGCATGTGCAGCCAAGTCGCCCTGGTGCTGGGCAAAGTAGGCACGCGCGTCATCACAGTCTTGGGAAATCCCGCGGGTGAGGGTTTCCAGACTGTCGTACTTCAACTCGTCATGCAGTTTGTGCAGCAGGTCCACGCGAATGATTTTACCGTAGGCCTCCGCCCCGGCCGCCGGGTTCGTGCCCGGGGCGGGCCAATCCAGGCAATGGGTTTCCAGCAATACGCGCCCGCCGTTCACGTCGTCGGGATCAAGGGAGGGGCGAACCCCCAAGTTGGCCACGCCTGGCAGCGGGGTGGCGTTGGGGTCGTGGCTCAGGCCGTGCACCTGGACCACAAAAATCCCGCTCGCGGCCGGCTTCCAGTGCGAAAAACGCAAATTCAGGGTGCGAAAGCCATCGCCCGCGCCGGGTTGGCTGGCACCCAACTCCCGCCCCAGTTTGCGCCCGTGCACCACGTGCCCACTGATGCTGTAGGGCCGCCCGAGCAAGGCGGCCACATCGGCCATGCGTCCTTGCCCCAAGGCGTCGCGTACGGCAGAGCTGGACACCCGCAGGCCGTGCACTTCGTAGCTCATCATGCGCGCCACATCAAAGCCCTGGCGCGCACCCGCTTCATCCAGCAGGCGGTAGTCGCCTTGCCGTTGAGCACCGAACTTGAAGTCGTCGCCCACGAGCACGTAACGCGCACCCAGAGCACCCACCAGCACTTGGCCAATAAAGTCCGCCGCTGGCATGTTGGCCAAACGGTCATTGAAAGGCAGGACCACGCATTGTTCGACGCCACAGCGTGCCAGTTCACTGAGCTTGTCGCGCAGCGTGGCAATGCGCGCAGGCGCCAGTTCGGGCTTGTGAAACTTGGCCGCGAAATAATCACGCGGGTGCGGCTCGAAGGTCAGGGCGCAACTCGGTACACCCCGGTGGCGTGCCTCGTTGTTCAACAAGGCCAGCATGGCCTGGTGTCCGCGGTGCACTCCGTCGAAATTGCCTATGGTGAGCGCGCAGCCCAAGCCGCCGTTGCGTTGTTGGCGCAGCAGGGTGTCCAGGCCTCGGATGATTTTCATTGTTCTGGGGGTTTGGGCGGTTTGTCGTGGAGTCGACACAAAACCGCGCTATATTGACACAACTGTTCAACCAGCACGGCGCAGCAGCTGTGCGAGCGAATTCCAGTGGTCAGTTGCCCCAAGGGGTGTTGCACGCGGAGGTCAGTCTTGAAGGTGTTGAAATTATCGGCCCAAGGGTTGCCACAGTCGTGGATCAGCCTGGAACAGGCGGTGTTGCATTACGCCGCCAACGAGGTGCGCTGGGAAATGGGCCAGCAGGTCGCGGTGTTTCATGGCGGGCACAATGCGGTCACCGGACGCCAGTCGGTGATAGAGGTCAATTCCATCATTGGCACGCAGGGGGTGCCGCGGGTCAACCCTTTTGATTCCCGCCCGGCCTTGAGCAACAGCAAGCTGTTTGCGCGGGATCGAAATGTGTGCGCTTATTGCGGTGGGCATTTTCACGAAGAAGTCTTGACGCGGGAGCACATTGTGCCGCTGGCACAGCGTGGCCGCGACCAATGGATGAACGTGGTCACTGCTTGCCGTGGCTGCAACCACCGCAAGGCCAACCGCACCCCCGAGCAGGCCCACATGCCGCTGCTGTACGCTCCTTACGTGCCCAGTTTGTGGGAAGACTTCATCTTGCGCAACCGCCGCATCTTGGCCGACCAAATGGAGTTTTTGGCAGCCCATTTGCCCAAAACCTCGCGCCTGCACGCCTGATCAGGCAAACACGCCGGCCGTGTCTTGCATGCCCGCCGACAACGCGCCCAAGTGGTGCAAAGTGTCGCCCCAGCTCATTTCCAGCTGAGTGAGTTTTTTGAAGCAGTGGCTGATGATGTACTCGTCGGTGACCCCAATGCCCCCGTGCAGCTGTACCGCCTGCTGGCCCACAAACCGCATGGATTGCCCCAATTGGACCTTGGCACGTGCCACGGCCAGCCGCCGTTCTGCTGCCGGCGCGTTCAATTTGAGGCTGGCGTAGTAACTCATGCTGCGGGCCAGTTCGAGTTGCATTTTCATGTCTGCCACCCGGTGCCGCAGCGCCTGAAAGCTGGCTATGGGCACGCCAAATTGTTTGCGGGTGTTCATGTAATCCACGGTCAAGGCCAGTGTGGTTTCCATCACCCCCACCGCCTCGGCACACAAAGCGGCCAGCGCCGTGTCTGCGGCCAGTGCCAAGGCGTTCAAGCCATTGGTCGTTACCAAGGTGGCGGGCGCGTTCGCCAAGTGCAGATCGCCAGCGCGTGCGCCGTCTTGTGTTGGGTAGCCGCTGGTGTGCAGCCCTGCCGCCTGCCGTTCAACCCAGAACAGGCGCAAGCCGGTGGGGGTTGTGGCGGGCAACAAAAAGGCATCAGCATGGTCCGCAGCCGGAACCAGGTGTTTGGCGCCGTTGAGCCGCCACTGCCCCGCATGCTCTGTTGCTTCTGTTTCACAGCGGTCGAGCCGGTAGCGAGCAGCACGTTCTTGGTGGGCCACCACCGCTAGGCAATCACCGCTGGCCACCTTGGGCAACCAGCGGGCCTGCTGTTCCATCGTGGCAAATTGGGTGAGCACCTTACTCACAGCAAAGGTGTTGCCCAGCGGCGCCAACACCAAACTCCGTCCCATTTCCTCCATGACGATCATGGCCTCCACGGGTCCCAAGTCCATACCGCCGTGTTCGCCGGCAATGCACAAACCGGTCAGGCCCAGGTCGGCCAGCGCGCGGTAGGCGCCCGGGTCGTGCCCGCCGGCGGCAACGGTTTGGCGGCGCCGCTCAAAGCCACAGGCTTTGCTGACCCACTTGGCGCAAGCCTCGCGCAGTTGCAACTGTTCTTCCGAAAAATCGAAGTCCATGTGTCGTCTCTGTTCAGCCCAACACCGTTTGTGCGACGATGTTGCGTTGCACCTCGTTGCTGCCACCGTAGATCGTGGTTTTTCGCATGTTGAAGTAGCTTGAAGCCAAAGGCGCGTTGGCCACCGCGCCACCGGGAAAGTCGCCTTGCCAACCTGCGTCCATGGCTTCGAACACAAAAGGCAGGCTGTATGGGCCGGCCGCCAGCATCATCAGTTCGGTGTAGCGCTGCTGAATTTCACTGCCCCTGATTTTGAGCAACCCTGCTATGTCCAAGGGGTTTTTGCCGGATTTTTGAGCGCTCAGCACCCTCAGCACCAGCATTTCCAGTGCCACAACCTCCACCTCCAGCAACGCAATTTGGTCGCGGAAACGCCATTCGTCCCAAACGCCTTCGTTTTTGGCAATGCGTTTGAGCCGCTCCAGTTCGCGTTTGGCACGGTTCACGTCGGCAATGTTGGTGCGCTCGTGGCTCAACAGGTGCTTGGCATAGGTCCAACCCTGGTTTTCCTCGCCAATCAGGTTCTCGGTCGGCACATGCACGTTGTCAAACCACACCTCGTTGACCTCGCATTCGCCGTCCAGCAGCTTGATGGGGCGCACGGTCAAACCGGGGCTTTTCATGTCAATCAGCAAAAAGCTGATGCCGGTTTGGGGCTTGCCTTCTGAGCGGGTTCGCACCAGGCAAAAAATCCAGTCTCCGTGCTGGCCAAGGGTGGTCCAGGTTTTTTGGCCGTTGACGATGTAGTGTTCGCCCACCCGCTCGGCGCGCGTTTTCAAGGAAGCCAAGTCTGAGCCAGCACCTGGTTCGCTGTAGCCTTGGCTCCACCAAACGTTGCCGCTGGCAATACCAGGCAAAAAACGCTGCTGCTGTTCGGTATTGCCAAACGCCATGATGACCGGTGCCACCATCACTGGGCCGAAAGGCACGATGCGCGGCGCGCCGGCCAGGGCACATTCTTCCTCGAACAAATGTTTTTGCACGGCGTTCCAGCCGGGTCCGCCAAAAGCCTGCGGCCAACCGTAACCCAGCCAGCCCTTGGTGCCCAGAATTTGGGCCCACCGCTGTTGGTCGTCGCGGTTCAACCGCAAAGCGTTGTGCACCTTGTGGGCGATGTCTGGCGGCAAATGGGCGCGCACCCAGCTGCGCACGCCTTCCCGGAATTGTTGCTCTTCGGCAGTGAAGGCCAAATCCATGGCGGTCTCCTGGTTTCACAGGGGTTGTAACAGGGGGCGCATGGGTCGCCTGTCAGGCCTGCGACAAGCCCAGCTCGGTGTAGACCCGCTGGAGCTGTTCTCTCAAAGTTTGCAGTTCTTGTTCCAACGTCACCACCCTCGATTCCAGACCAGCGGGCGCGGTGGTGCCGGGCAGGTTCGTTTCTGAAAGGTCCACGGGGCCGCACAGCAAGTGCGCCCAACGTTGTTCGCGGGCGCCGGGCGCACGCGGCAACTTCACCACCAAGGGGCC
>JBDKEX010000192.1:0-11519 GCA_039798985.1 Pseudomonadota bacterium
TGGTATGGAGCGGTCAGCGAGCAGTGACCCTTGGCCTGGCAGATGCCCTGGGCAGTCTAGACCAAGTGGCGCGCGATGTGGTCAAAGCCGAGGAAATCATTGACTACACACAACGTGAAAATGTGGCGCAACGGTTGGCCAAGCGTTTTGGGGCAGGCATGGGGGAAAGTGCCATGAGGAGTTTGTTCGGTGCTGGTGTTTTGCGGTGACCGGGTGCGTAGGCAGGGCGCCGGTGTTGCGCCTGTCAAATTGCATAAATGGTTAAATTTTTGATATTTATTGCATCGAAAAATGTATTTCGTGCTTAAATAAGCGCTGAATTTCTCACGACAGTGCCTGCTTTTCAGGGCGCGTGGTATGAAGCCAGGAATATTCGCAACCTCTGCCTCCAAGACGCCTCGGGCAACCCCGGTGGCCGTGCATTGGGCTGTGCGCATGAGCCGGCGCAACCGGCCCTTGGGCTACCTGATGTTGCTGGCCATAGTGCTGATCCACATGGTGCAGCAAGGGTCGGCCACGTGGCACATGGCAGGGGCGGCGCTGTACTTTTTGTTGTACCCACCGCTTGCATACGTCTATGCGTCTCGCTCGCCCCACGGGTTGAAAGCCGAAATGGCGGTCATGCGCCTGGAGACTGCCTTTTTGGGGGGTTGGGTGGCGGCTCTGGGCTTCCCCATCTGGATTGGCTACGTGTTTTTTGTGGTGGTTGTGCTCAACCTCACTTTGTTTGCCAGCTTGAAGGGCGGGGTCGAGGCTTTTCTCTTGTTTGCAGTGCCGGCCCTGGCGGTGTTTGCTGTGGGCAACGGTGGGTTTTTGCAGCCAGAGACCGGTTGGGTGGTGACCCTGTTGTGCATGGTGGCACTGATGTTTTATTTGTTGCTGCTCGCCGATGTGGTGTACCGCCGCACCCGGCGTCTGCATGAAATACGGCATCAACTGCGAGGGCGTGAAGCAGAGCTTTCCCGTCAGCTGGAAGACAACCAAAACCTTCAAAGCCAATTGGTGGACAAAGCCAATCGCGATGGCTTAACCGGCCTCTTCAACCGCCATTACCTTGAGGCAGTCATACACGGTGAAGTGGCCAGGTGCGACCGCGAGAAACTCCCTATCTGCCTGTTGATGCTGGACCTGGATCACTTCAAGGGCATCAATGATCGATACGGGCACCCCGTGGGAGATGAGGTGCTGCGCGCTCTGGCAAACCTGATTCAGACCTTGTTTCGCGGTACCGACATACCGTGTCGATACGGGGGCGAAGAATTTTTGGTGTTGATGCCGGGCGCCCACCTGGAAAATGCAACGCGCAGAGCGGAGACGCTGCGAAAGGCTTTCAGCGAGCTGGACGTGCAAGTACGGGGCCGTGCGTTGCGGGCCACGCTGTCGGTGGGAGTGGCACAGTGGGGCCTGTTGGACATCGACTCCGTAGCGAAATGGGTGAGCGCTGCCGATTGGGCGCTCTACCAAGCAAAATTGCAGGGTCGCAACCAAGTGGTTACCGCACAGGCAGCCAGCCACAACGGCTGGGATCGGCTGGCCACCATGCCAGGCGCTTTGCCCGACACGCCGTAGGCAAGGCTGGGCATTTGGCTCGAAAAGCACGCATTTGTTTGCTCCGCTCTTGCCAGGCTTTTGACTAACGGTGTACCATGTTCGGTGGTCTTTTGATCCTATGGACGCCGCCCAACTGCCCAATCTGCAACTGGCCGCAATGGCCTGGGACAGCGCCCCGTTTGGGGTGGCGCTGGTGGACAAGGCCGGCCGTTTGCGGCTGTTCAATCAAAAGCTTTTTGAACTGCTGGCGGTGCCGGCGGATGCATTGTCGGACGAGCCCACCGAGCTGGAGTTGCTGACCTACTTGCACCAAGAAGGCGATTTTCCGGCGGGAATGGGCCTGAGCGACGTGCTCAACGGGCCCTACCTTACGCTCAACTGCCCACCAGAGGGCCAGACTTACACCCGAAACACCCGCACGGGCCGCACGCTCGAATTCACCACCTGGGCGGTTCCAGATGGTTGGGTGCGCACGGTGTTTGATTTGACGCACCATGTTCAAAACGAGCGTTTTATCCAGACCCTGACCAGCCGGGCTCCTGGCATGCTTTACCAGATGCATGTGTCGCCTGATCGGTGGGTGTCTTTTCCCTTTGCCAGCGAGGGCATCGCCGCGCTGTTTGACTTGACGCCAGAAGCCGTGCGCACCGACGGCATGGCCCTGCTGCGGCGCATACACCCGGAGGACGTACCCTTGCTGCGCGACGTGGCTTTGGCGCCTGGGAACGACGCACAAAACTGGAAACTGACCTACCGCGCGCACCTGCCCAACGGCCAGCGCCAATGGCACGAAACCAACGCGTTGTCCCAGCGGCAGCCCGATGGTTCGGTCGATTGGTACGGCTACACCCACGACATCACCGATCGGATCAAAGACAACCAAGACCTGTCGCTGCTGTCGCAGCTGTTGCGCAACCGCACCGAGCTGCTGGAAACCACGCTCGATAACCTGGGGCATGGCGTGTTGTATGTGGACCAGCACGGCGTGCTGGCTTTTTACAACCAGCGCGCGCTTCAGCTGTTGGAACTACCGCAAAGCCTGCTGGCCGATCAACCGCCCGTGGTCAATGTGTTCCAGTACATGCTGCAGCGGGGCGACATAGAAGGCGCCACCAGTTTGGCCGATTTGGTCCGTTTGGGCTGGATCAGCGACTTGCAGGGTTCCCTCAAGCCAGGGCGCCAAGTGCGCGCCGCTCCCGGTGGGCGCATGTTGGAGGCCAAGACCACCCAGGTGCCTAGCGGCGGCTGGGTGTGCACTTTTGCCGACGTGACCGAGTTCATAGATGCCCAGCGGGCGGCTCGCAACAGTGCGCAGCGCATGCGGGCCTTGGTGGATGCGATTCCTGACCGGGTCTGGTTCAAGGACGTGCAGGGCTTCTATTTGGCCTCCAACACCAGCATGGCCAAAACCTACAACCGCACGGCTGCGTCCCTACTGGGTTTGGATTCGGGTGCCATCAACCCGGCAGAGGTGGTGCAAGCCGATTTGTCCACCGATGCCGAAGCCTTTGCCTTGCAGGGCGAGATGTTGCGGTTTGAAACCGATTTGCCGCTCAACCTGCGCGGCGAAACGGCCACTTTCGAGGTGACAAAAGTGGCCGTTTTCGATGAAAAGCAACAAGCCATTGGTGTGCTGGGGCTTGCGCGCGACCTGACAGAGCGAAAGCAGGTGGAAGCGCAAATCCAGCGCATGGCTTTTTATGACCCGCTGACACGCCTTTGCAACCGCCTGTTGTTTGAAGACCGGCTCAGCCATGCCCAAACCAGCAGCGAACGCAGCGGCGCGTGGGCTGCCGTGGTGTTTATCGACCTGGACAATTTCAAAGACTTGAATGACACCTTGGGTCATGGCAAGGGGGATCAGCTGCTCAAACAAGTGGCCCAACGTTTGGCGGTTTGCGTGCGGGAGCAAGACACCGTGGCCCGCTTTGGGGGCGACGAGTTCGTGATCTTGTTGACCGATTTGGGTGCGCAGGAGCAGGAGGCGGCATTGGCCGCCAACAAGGTGGGGCAAAAAATACTGCAGGCCCTGAACCAACCCTACCCCTTGGGCACTTCCACCACCTACCACAGCTCGGGCAGCGTGGGCGTGACCCTGTTCAAAGGCGGGCACGACCGTTACGACGACATCATGAAACGGGCCGATTTGGCCATGTACCATGCCAAAGGCTTGGGGCGCAACGCCTTGAGTTTTTTTGACCCGCACATGCAGTCGGTGGTGAGTGACCGCACCCGCCTCGACGGCGACCTGCGTGAAGCCTTGAGTGCCAACCAGTTGGTGCTGCACTACCAACCGGTGGTGGACAGCCAGCGCCAAATCGTTTGTTACGAAGCTTTGCTGCGTTGGCTGCACCCTGAGCGCGGCATGGTGTCACCGGGCGTGTTCATTCCTCTGGCAGAGCAGAGCGGTTTGATTTTGCCCATTGGGCGTTGGGTGCTTGAAACCGCTTGTCGGCAATTGGTGGCTTGGTCAGAACAACCCGGTAAACAAGACCTTTGCATCGCAGTCAATTTGAGTGCCCGCCAGCTGCGCCAACGTTATTTTGTTGACGAAGTGATGTCGGTGGTGCAGGCCACGGGCGCGAAGCCGCATTTGCTCAAACTGGAGTTGACCGAAAGCCTGTTGTTGCAAGACGTTGAAGAGACGATTGCCAAGATGGAGCAATTGGTCAAGCACGGAATTCGGTTTTCTCTGGACGATTTTGGCACCGGGTGCTCTTCACTGGCGTACCTGAAACGGTTGCCTTTGTCGGTCCTGAAAATTGACCAGTCGTTCGTGCGGGATTTGCTGGTTGACGAGAACGACAGGGCGATTGCAGAAATGATTGTGACCTTGGCCAAGAGCCTTGAGCTCGACGTGGTGGCCGAGGGGGTAGAACTGGACGACCAGGCGGCATTGCTGATTGAGATGGGGTGCCAACATTTCCAAGGGTACTTGTTTGGCAAGCCAGCCCCCCTTTGAAGCAAACTTGCCGGTGTTGGTGGTGGGCGGTGGCTTGGCCGGTTTGGCGGCTGGCTGGGCGGCTGCCCGAGCCGGATATGGTGTTGAACTGCTGGA
Source organism: Pseudomonadota bacterium (assembly GCA_039798985.1). Taxonomy (GTDB): domain Bacteria; phylum Pseudomonadota; class Gammaproteobacteria; order Burkholderiales; family Burkholderiaceae_C; genus JBDKEX01. Next base: position 4,610 of record JBDKEX010000192.1, read on the forward strand.
GCAGGCGCCTGTTTTTTCAGAGGTTGGAGCCGGTATCCAGCTGGGGCCCAATGCGGTGCGTGTGTTGGCCGATTGGGGTCTGTGGCCTGCCGTTCAGCAGGCAGCGGCATTCCCAGAGCAACTGAACGTGCGCGACGCCCACAACGGGCGAACCTTGGGTACCTTGCCCTTGGGAGCGCGGGCGGTCAACCTGTATGGACACCCTTACGCCACCGTGCACCGTGCTGATTTGCACACGGTGTTGTTGAACGCGGTGCAGGCGCAGGGCGGGGTACGCTGTCACTTGGGCGAGCGTTTGGCTGGCTGGCAGCAGCTCGGTTCGGGGTTGGCCCAAAGTGCTCCACCGGCCGGGGTGCTGTTGCACAGCGATTCGGGCAAGAGTTGGCGGGGCGCTGCATTGCTGGGGTGTGACGGCGTGTGGAGCCGGGTGCGGCAAGGCTTGCTGAACGATGGACCGGCCGGTTTCACAGGCCATTTGGCGTATCGCGGTTGGGTCCCCATGGCGGATTTGCCGCCCAGCTTGCGTGCAATGCAGGTGACCGCCTGGTTGGGGCCGCGCATGCATGCGGTGCATTACCCCGTGCGCGCCGGTGAATTCATGAACGTTGTGGTGGTGGTACAGGGCGAAGCGCCGTCCAACTTGGCCGATTGGGACCACGCGGCCACTGCCACGGAGCTTCGCCGTGCCTTGGGGCCGGTGGCGGCAGATTTTGAACACGTACTGCAGGCGGTTGCACATTGGCGGCTGTGGCCCCTCAACGACCGCGAACCCATGCAAGGCCCACACCAGCACGCCCGGGGCAACGTGGCCCTGTTGGGCGACGCCGCCCATCCCTTGCGGCCCTACTTGGCCCAAGGTGCCGCCATGGCGCTGGAGGATGCCTGGACCTTGGGGCGGGTGCTGCCCAGGTACGACGCATTCGCTGCCACCGATTGGCCGAACTTGTTGCAGCATTGGGCACAATTGCGTTGGCAACGCAACGCATGGGTGCAGGCCCGTTCGCGGCGCAATGGGCAAATATTTCATGCGCAAGGCTGGTCCCGCTGGGGGCGGGATTTGGTCATGTCGGCTCTGGGTGAGCGGGTCATGGACCAGCCCTACCTCTACAAAGGACCACCTTTGCCCGCCCAATTGGGGTAAGGTGTAGGCCAGTAGATGGCTGTCCGCAGGAGGCAAGCAAATGAATGACGACAAGGTTCCTTGCGACCGGGTGGGGGCAGCCCGCTTGAGCTTGCGACGTGTGGCCATAGACACTTACCGAGAAAACGTGGCTTACCTCCACCGCGATTGCGATGTGTACCGCGCCGAGGGTTTTCAGGCGCTGTCCAAAGTGGAAATTCGTGCCAACGGCCGGCGCATATTGGCCACACTCAATGTCACCAACGACCAGCGCATCGTCAAATGCAATGAAATTGGGTTGTCTGAGGACGCATTCGCCCACATGGGGGTGGAACCTGGCCACCCGGCCACCATTTCGCAGGCCGAACCCCCGGAGTCGATTGCGGCCTTGCACCGCAAAATCGATGGAGAGCGTTTGAGCCGAGACGATTTTCACGGCATTGTGCGGGACATTGCCGAGCATCGGTATTCCAAGATTGAGCTTTCGGCGTTTGTGGTGGCAACCAACCGTGGCGAGCTGGACCGTGAGGAGGTTTTTTACCTCACCGAAGCCATGATCGCCAGTGGCCGCCGGGTCAATTGGAACGAGCGGCTGGTGGTGGATAAACACTGCATAGGGGGCATTCCGGGCAACCGCACCTCCATGTTGGTGGTGCCCATCGTGGCAGCTCATGGCTTGGTTTGTCCAAAAACATCGTCGCGGGCGATCACATCGCCTGCCGGCACCGCCGACACCATGGAAGTGTTGGCCAATGTGGAGCTGCCGTTCGACCGCCTGAGTGAAATTGTGAGCGAACACCGCGCCTGCCTGGCTTGGGGCGGGACCGCGAATTTGTCGCCTGCCGACGACGTGCTTATTTCGGTCGAGCGACCCTTGTCGCTGGACTCGCCAGGTCAAATGGTGGCGTCAATTTTGTCCAAAAAAATGGCGGCGGGCTCCACCCATTTGGTGCTGGATATTCCCATCGGCCCCACGGCCAAGGTCCGTTCCATGCCCGAAGCGCAAAAACTGCGCCGGCTGTTTGAATACGTTGCCAAGCGGTTGGACTTGTCACTCGACGTTGTGATCACGGACGGCCGCCAGCCCATAGGCAACGGCATCGGGCCGGTGCTGGAGGCCCGAGACGTGATGCAAGTGCTGGAGAACCACCCCCACGCCCCCATGGACTTGCGCCAAAAAGCGCTTCGTTTGGCCGGCCGTTTGCTGGAATGCGACCCCGACATTCGCGGCGGCGACGGGTACGCCATAGCGCGCGACATTTTGGATTCGGGCCGGGCGTTGGAGAAAATGCTCGCCATTATCAAAGCCCAGGGCAGCAAGGGGTTCAACCACTTGAATCCGGCATTGGGTGCGCTCACGTTTGAGGTGTTGGCACCCGCTGAGGGCGTGGTTACAGGAATTGACAACCTGCAAATTGCGCGGGTAGCGCGCCTGGCCGGTGCGCCCAAAGTGCAAGCGGCCGGGGTGGACTTGGCCTGCAAGCTCGGCGACCCGGTGCACAAGGGCGATTTGCTGTACAGAGTGCATGCAGAGTTCCAGTCCGATCTGGAGTTTGCCCGCCAGGCGGCAGAAAAATCCAACGGCTACACCGTGGGACCTGCCAGTGAGCTGTCACATGTGTTTGTGGAGTTTTGACATGACCCTTGCCCTGTTGTGTTTTGAAGATGAGCACCCCCCTGCGCTGCGGTTGCAGCAGGCCCTGGAGTCCGCGGGTACCGAGGTTGACTTGGGTGTGATTGAGAGGCACCGTTTCCCCGACGGGGAGTTGAAGCTCCGTTTGCCCACGCCTTTGAGCCCACGGGCGGTTCTGTACCGTGGCCTGCACCAGCCGAACGAAAAATTGGTGGAGCTGTTGCTGGCGGCCCGTACCGCACGCCAGTTGGGCGCTCAACACCTCAGCCTGGTGTCGCCCTACTTGGCCTATATGCGGCAAGACATTGCGTTTCAGCCCGGCGAGGCGGTCAGTCAGCGCATTGTGGGTGGGTTTTTGGCAGATTTGTTTGACGCGGTGGTCACGGTAGACCCCCATTTGCACCGAGTGGCCACTTTGCAAGAAGCGGTTCCGGTGCCGCAGGCGGTGGTGGTCAGCGGTGCGGCTGTTCTGGCCGATTGGGTGGCCCAACGGCGCCCCGGAGCCCTGTTGCTGGGGCCGGACGAGGAAGCGGCCCAATGGGTGGTCCAGGCGGCTGCCCGCCACGGCAACCCCAATGCCGTGTGCCACAAAATGCGGCACGGCGACAAATCGGTGCAAATTGCCTTGCCGCCCATGCATTGGGGCGGGCAACAGGTGGTGATTTTGGACGACGTGGCCAGCACCGGTCACACGGTGGCACAGGCCACCCGCCTGCTCTTGGCTGCCGGGGCAGCGTCGGTGGACGTGGCGGTGACCCACGCCCTGTTCGCGGGGGATGCTTTGGCGGTGATGCGCCAGGCCGGTGTGGGCGAAGTGTGGAGCACAGACTGCATTGCCCATGGGTCCAACGTGGTGTCCATGGCGCCCTTGCTGGCCCAGGCCCTGCAATCGTTGTGAATGTCAGGTCACGGCGTTTTGTTGTGCAAACTCGGGCCGCTGCCACTCACGGTCGGTGAGCACCACGCGCAGGTGTTCCACCGCGTGCCAAACGTCTTCAAACCCCAGGTACAAAGGCGTAAAGCCAAACCGCATGATGTTGGGGTGGGTGCCGCCGCTGTGCAGGTCGCCTGCACGGTAGTCCCCAATCACGCCGCGCGCAATCAGTGCCTGCACAACGGCGTAGGCCGCATGCGGGGGCAGCTGCGCTTGTGGATTGAACGACAAACAAAGTTGGGAGCCGCGTTGCGCATGGGCCAGCGGCGTGACCCAGTTCAAACCCAAGCCCGCACACCTTTGCTCCACCAGGTCTATGAACAGGTCGGTCAGGGCCAGTGACTTTGTGCGCAACGCCGCCATGCCCCCCAAAGGGTGGGCTGCCAGCACGGTGTCAACCCCGCATTCAAGCGCCGCCAAGCTCACAATGGGTTGGGTGCCGCACAAAAAACGCTGAATGCCCGGAGCCGGTTCGTAATGGGGCGTGAACTGGAAGGGCGCCTGATGCCCCCACCAACCCGCCAGCGGTTGCCACAAGTCCGGGCCCAGGCGGCCGGCATGGCGCGGATTCATCCACACAAAGGCTGGCGCTCCTGGCCCACCGTTGAGGTATTTGTAGCCGCAGCCCACGGCAAAATCGGCGTTGGCGCCGTTCAAATCCAAGGGCACTGCGCCGGCGCTGTGCGCCAGGTCCCACACCACCAGGGCACCGGCTTGATGGGCCGCGGCGGTGATTCCAGCCATGTCGTGCATGGCCCCGGTGCGGTAGTTCACATGGGTCAACATCACCACGCCGGTTTGTGCGTTCAAGGCCTCTGCCAATTCGTTGGCTTCTACCAGCCGCAGGGTCCAGCCGCGTTCACGGCACAGGGCTTCGGCGGTGTAAAGGTCGGTGGGGAAATTGCTGCGCTCGCTCAACACCACTTTGCGTGCAGGGTGTGCCTGCGATTGCAGGGTCAGCGCCAGGCTCATCACCTTGAACAAGTTGATTGAGGTGCTGTCGGTGGCCACAATTTCACCGGGACCCGCACCCACCAATTGGCCGATTTTGTCCCCCACCCGCTGGGGCAATTGGAACCAGCCCGCGCTGTTCCAGCTGCGAATCAGGCCTTGCCCCCATTCTTGCTGAACCACTTGGGCCACGCGGCCAGGCGTTGTTTTGGGCAGCACGCCCAGCGAGTTTCCGTCCAGGTAAATCACCCCGGTAGGCAGGTCGAACTGGTTGCGCAAATGGCGCAGGGGGTCTTGCAAGTCGAGGGTTTGGCAGTCGAGCAAGGTGTGCGTCATGTGGCTGGGTCCGGTGCGCAGTCAGGCGTCTGTTGAAGGGGCGTGCAGTGGTGGCAAACCCATGCGTTTGCGGGCGTGGTGGCAGGCGTCGCTGCCTTCTTCAAATTCCCGGCAAGGGGCAGGGCGCCATTCGTAAATGCCGCAACCCACATGGTCCCCCACCTTGCCGGTCAGGGCCGCGCAGCGTGGCGGCCAATGGTCGGTGCCGCGCATTCGGCAGGTGTTGCCATTGACTTCCACCGTCAAGCCCGAGGGCACTTGCCCGCCTTCGATGTCGAGTTCGTAGATCGAAAAGTCCACCCGAAAATGGGCGCAGCAGGCCCCACAAGATTGGCATGCGCTCATGGGTACATTTCCGGGGTCAGGTGCTTTCCAGCTGCCCCAGCAGCAGGTATTCCATCAGGGCCTTTTGAACGTGCATTCGGTTTTCGGCCTCGTCCCAGACCACGCTTTGCGGCCCGTCAATCACGTCGGCTGCCACTTCCTCGCCCCGGTGGGCGGGCAGGCAATGCATGAACAGCGCGTTGGGTTGCGCCACCGCCATCATGTCGGGTGAAACGCACCAGGCGGCAAAAGCTTTCTTGCGGGCTTCGTTTTCGGCCTCGTAGCCCATGCTGGTCCACACGTCGGTGGTCACCAGGTCAGCGCTACGGCAGGCGTCCATCGGGTTGTCAAACACCTGCCAGCAGTCACCGCGGCTCACGCCGGCCACGTCGGCGTTGACTTCGTAGCCGCTGGGGGTGCTGACATGGACCTTGAAACCCAGAATCTGCGCGGCCTGCAGCCAGGTGTTGGCCATGTTGTTGCCGTCACCCACCCAAGCCACGGTGATGCCTTTGAGTGCATCCAGATCCAGCGTGCCGTCGGCGCGTTTGCCGCGGTATTCCAGCCAGGTGAACAGGTCGGCCAGTATTTGGCAAGGATGGAATTCGTTGGTCAGGCCGTTGATCACCGGCACCCGAGAATGGGCCGCAAAGCGCTCGATTTTGTCTTGCCCAAAGGTGCGGATCATCACGATGTCAGTCATGCGACTGATGACGCGTGCGCTGTCCTCGATCGGCTCGGACCGGCCCAACTGGCTGTCGCCGGTGGTGAGGTGCACCACGCTGCCACCCAGTTGGTACATGCCCGCTTCAAAGCTGACGCGGGTGCGTGTGCTGGCCTTCTCAAAGATCATGGCCAACGTTCGGTCGGTCAGTGTGTGGTGCTTTTGGTAGGTTTTGAACTTTTGTTTGATCAGCGCGGCACGCGCCAGCAGGTAGCCGTACTCGTCGGCCGAAAAGTCTTTGAACTGCAAGTAGTGCTTGACTGGCACCGGCGGGGTGATGGACGCGTACATAGGCGAAGGGCGAAGTTCAGGCTTGTTCGGCCAGGAAGGCTTTGATCTGCGGTACCAGTGTGGCCACGATTTCGTCGGCTTCGGCCGAGGTCAGGATCAGCGGTGGCACCATGCGCACCACGTTGTCTGCGGTCACACTCAGCAGCAAGCCGGCGTTGGCGCACCGTTGTACCAGCACGCCACAGGGGCGGTCCAGCTCAATGCCCAACATCAGGCCTTTGCCGCGAATTTCGGTCACGCCCTTGACATGCATGAGCTGTGTGACCAGCGCTGTTTGCAGGTGGAGACCGACCTTGGCCGCGTTTTCCAGCAAGCCGTCTTCTTCCATGATGCGTATGGTTTCCAGGCCCGCACGGATAGACAGCGGGTTGCCGCCAAAAGTGGTGCCGTGGTTGCCCGGCGCAAAAATGCTGGCTGCCTTCGGCCCTGCCACCACGGCGCCAATCGGCACGCCGGAGCCCAGGCCTTTGGCCAAGGGCATCACGTCGGGCACGATGCCCGCCCACTGGTGGGCAAACCATTTGCCAGTGCGCCCCATGCCGCATTGCACTTCATCGATCATCAACAACCAGTCGTTGGTGTCGCACAGAGCCCGCA
>JBDKEX010000193.1:0-3311 GCA_039798985.1 Pseudomonadota bacterium
CACAGGTGACATCACCACCGCAGAAGAAGCCCACCTGCTTGGCCGGCTGACGCTGGGGAGCGGCACCCAGGCGGGCGTGTTGTTTGCAGGCCATCACGGCAGCAAAACTTCCAACGGCGAACCTTGGTTGCGGGCCTTGTCGCCCCGCTGGGTGGTGGTGCAAGCGGGTTTGCGCAGCCGCTACGGCCATCCATCGCCCGAGGTGGTGCGGCGTTTCGAGGCGCTGGGCCTCCCCTGGGTCAACACGGCCCATTGCGGAGCGGTGCGCTGGCGCAGCAACGCGCCCCACACTCTTGACTGTTCGCGCCAAGAACAGTTGCGGTATTGGTACTGGCAAATGCCTGCGCAAGCAAGGCCACAAGCAGAGGAAGGATGAAAACCCCTTAAAAGCCGCCGCGCCAGTTGGCCCGCTACTTGCTAAGATGGTTTGCAGGCGAAACCCAACCCCCTCTCTCACAAGCCGCCCATGAGCCGACACACCTTTGATGAAATGCACGCCGCCCCGGAGCGCGTGCGCGAACACTACCTCAACTACGCGCGCTGGCTTGCTCAACAACCCGAAGCGGTGATGGCCGCCCGACGTGAAGAGGCCGAAATGATCTTCCGCCGCGTCGGCATCACCTTCGCGGTGTACGGCGCCAAAGACGAAGACGGTTCGGGCACAGAACGCCTGATCCCTTTCGACTTGATTCCACGCGTGATTCCCGCCCACGAATGGCGCAGCATGGAGAAAGGGTTGGCCCAGCGCGTCAATGCCCTCAATCGCTTCGTTCACGACGTTTACCACGACCAGGAAATTCTGAAGGCAGGCATCGTGCCTCGCGAGCAGATTGAGAACAACGCCCAGTTTCGACCAGAAATGGTGGGTGTCAATGTGCCTGGGGGCGTGTATTCCCACATAGCGGGCATCGACATTGTGCGGGCGCCCGTGCCGGGCGGGCAGGGCGAGGCCGACTATTACGTGCTGGAGGACAACCTGCGCGTGCCCAGTGGTGTGAGCTACATGCTCGAAGACCGCAAGATGATGATGAGGCTTTTTCCCGCCTTGTTTGCCCAGAACCGGGTTGCGCCGGTGGCCCATTACCCCGATTTGCTGCTGGAGACGCTGCGCGCCGTCAGCCCTGCCCATGCGGCCGAGCCCACGGTGGTGGTGTTGACCCCCGGCATGTACAACAGCGCTTACTTCGAACATGCCTTTTTGGCCCAGCAAATGGGGGTGGAGTTGGTCGAAGGCCAAGACTTGTTTGTGAAAGACAACTTTGTTTACATGCGCACCACACGCGGCCCCAAGCGGGTGGACGTGATCTACCGCCGGGTGGACGACGATTTTCTGGACCCCCTGGCCTTTCGCCCCACCTCCACCCTGGGCTGTGCTGGCCTGCTGGACGTGTACCGCAAGGGCAATGTCACCCTGTGCAATGCCATCGGCACCGGGGTGGCGGACGACAAATCCATTTACCCCTATGTACCCCAGATGATTGAGTTCTACCTGGGCGAAAAACCGATCTTGAAAAACGTGCCCACCTTCATGGGTCGAAAACCCGACGATTTGAAGTACATCTTGGCCAACCTGAAAGACTTGGTGGTCAAAGAAGTGCACGGTGCAGGCGGCTACGGCATGTTGGTGGGGCCAGCGGCCACCCAGGCTGAAATTGAAGCTTTTCGCAAGGCGGTGCTGGCCAAGCCCGAGGGCTACATAGCCCAGCCCACGCTGAGTTTGTCCACCTGTCCCACCTATGTGGAGCGCGGCATAGCACCGCGCCACATTGACTTGCGGCCCTTTGTGTTGAGTGGCAAAACCGTGCAGATGGTGCCCGGTGGTTTGACCCGCGTGGCGTTGAAAGAAGGGTCGCTTGTCGTCAATTCGTCACAAGGCGGTGGTACCAAAGACACCTGGATCCTAGAAGCCTGAGGAAAGATACAAGATGCTGTCAAGAACCGCTGACCATTTGTTTTGGATGTCGCGCTACACCGAGCGCGCCGAAAACACCGCCCGCATGCTGGATGTGAACTACCAGACCTCGCTGTTGCCCCAATCGGCGGCGGTGGCCCAGTTGGGGTGGGAGGGGCTGCTGCGCATAAGCGAACTGATGCCCGCTTACGAGTTCCAACACGGCGAAGTCACGTCCAAAAACGTTCTGCACTTTATGGTGCGTGACGAAGACAACCCGTCGAGCATTGTGAGTTGTTTGCGCGCCGCCCGCGAAAACGCCCGGGCCGTGCGGGGCGCCCTGACCACCGAGGTGTGGGAAACCATGAACACCACTTGGCTGGAACTGGCCAAAAAGCTCAAAAGCAACGAATTTGAGAGCGACCCTGCGCAGTTTTTTGAATGGGTGAAGTTTCGCTCCCACCTTTCGCGTGGGGTGGCCATAGGCACCATGCTGCAAGACGAGGCGTTTCACTTTTACCGCATGGGAACCTTTTTGGAGCGTGCCGACAACACCGCCCGGTTGCTGGACGTGAAGTTCCACGCAGTGGAAAGCGATTTTTACGGTGCCGCCAGCGAGCAAGACCAAGAGTACGACTTCTACCACTGGAGCGCGATTTTGCGCAGTGTCAGCGGATTCGAGGTGTACCGCAAGGTCTACCGGGACGTCATCACGCCCGAACGGGTTGCCGAGCTGCTGATTTTGCGCGCTGACATGCCGCGCAGCCTGCACGCCTGCATGAAAGAAGTTGTCATCAACCTGGAGCAGGTCAGCAACGACACCTCGGATGAAACCGAACGCCGAGCCGGTAAATTGTTGGCCGAGCTGCAGTACAACCGGATTGACGAGATTTTGGCCACCGGTTTGCACGCCTTTTTGACCCAGTTTCTGGACAAGGTCAATGAACTGGGTCTGCGCATCAGTCGTAACTTCTTGATGCCGAGTTGACCCTGGGCCTTGCGTGCAAACCCGACCCATGTTTTTTTCTGGCACTTTGGGTGGGGCCAAAAAATCGCAAAAATTCGCCCTATAATTCGAGCCTGTTAGCGCGGGAATAGCTCAGTTGGTAGAGCGCAACCTTGCCAAGGTTGAGGTCGCGAGTTCGAGCCTCGTTTCCCGCTCCATATACAAAAAGGAAGCTCAGGCTTCCTTTTTTCATTGCCAAAAGTCTTTGTGCCCAGAATGCTGTAGTTGGCCAAAAACAGCGAAAATACAGCCGCAGCCTCGGTGGTGAAATTGGTAGACACAGCGGACTTAAAATCCGCCGCCGACGGAAGAAGGCATACCGGTTCGATTCCGGTCCGAGGCACCAATTAAAAGAGAGTTGCGCCATGAATCCCTTCAGTCCCCCGTTCGAAATTCACGTGCACGGCGACATTC
>JBDKEX010000194.1:0-3978 GCA_039798985.1 Pseudomonadota bacterium
GGCTTCAGTCTGCGGTGATCTTGGCGGTTTCCACCAATTTGCGCCACTTGTTGAGTTCGGTGCGAACGAGTGCCTTCATCTCGTCCGGGGTGCTGGTCTGCACATCGGCACCATGGGCTTCGATTTTTTCGATGGTGTCTTTGTCGTTCAACACTTTGTTGAGGGCCACATTCAACTGGTCCACCACGGCTTTTGGGGTCTTTGCGGGCACGAACAAGGCATACCACTGAGACACATCGACGTTGGGCACACCCACCTCTTTGAGCGTGGGCACATCGGGCAACAGTGGCGTGCGCTTCTCGCCAGCCACAGCAACCGCATGAAGCTTGCCAGCCTTGACCTGTGGCATGGCGGTGAACAGGCTGGGGAACATCACCTTGGTGTGGCCGGCTATGGTGTCGGACACGGCCGGGGCCGAGCCCTTGTAAGGCACGTGCAGCATGGAGGCCTGGCTGTTGATCTGAAACAGCTCTGCCGCGAAATGCGGGGCTGTGCCGTTGCCAGCCGAGGCGTAGCTGAACTTGTTGGGTTGCGCTTTGATGTTGGACACGATGGTTTTGCTGTCTGCCGCTTTGAGCGATGGATGCACGACCATCAGGGTGGGGGAATAACCCACCAGGCCAACTGCCTCAAAATCTGCCACCGGGTCGTACCGGAGTTTTTGCAGGGCGGGGTTCATGGCATGGGTGGCCACGTAGCCAAACAGCACGGTATGCCCGTCAGGCGTGGCCTTGGCCACTGCTTCGCAAGCAATTGCGCCGTTGGCACCCGCTTTGTTTTCGACAATCACCGTTTGCTTGAGCAGTGGCCCGAGCTTGCTGGCCAAAATGCGTGCCATGGCATCGTTACCGCCCCCGGGGGCAGTGGGCACGACAATAGAAATGGGTTTGGACGGGAACGCTTGTGCAAATGCGCCGGTGCCCGCGCACAGGGCCAGTACCAGTGCGTTGAGTTTGCCAATCAGCCTCATGATGTCTCCTTGCTTGTCAGAAGTGATGGAGGAATGTGCAACTCACCCTCCATGATTTTGCGCGCAGTGCGTACCACGGATGCCCGCTTGATGGTGTAGTCGTCGCCGGCTGCTTCAACCTCGACCTGTATCTGGATAACCCCTGAGGGGTGAAACACCTGCAGCTTGTGCTGCCCCGGCGGTATGGGATGGCGATAGGCGACGGTGCCGGGCAAGGCCAGCGCACTGGCCACGCCAACAGCACCGGTGACCGCATGAGCGGTGTGGCAGCGCTTGGGGGTGAAGTAACGCGAGTGCACGGCCAGGGCATCGGCATGTGGACTCAGAATCACCGGCTTGGGAATGACCAGGTTGCTCACGTCTCCGAGTCCCATGCGTACGCCAGCCTCGCGGCGTATCAGCTCCAGGCGAGGCAGCAGGCCCGGCCGGGCATCCAGCTCTGCGGCGGTTTCGGTGCCGAGCAGGCCCAAATCAGCGGCCCGCAACAACACCATGGGCATGGCCGCATCAATGCAAGTCACGGGCAATCCGTCGATCAGGTCTTGCCGGTTGCCAGTAGGGAAAACGCTGCCGGTGACGGCACCCCAGGCATCCAGAAAGCTCAAAAAAATAGGCGCCGCAGGTGTGTTCACGCCATCGATTCGGGTATCGCCGTCGTACACCACCTGGCCATTGCGGGTGGTGACGCTGACGTCGATACGGGCGTTCGTGTTGACGTTGAACACCCGCACCGTGGTCAAGCCGTTGTGGGGTACAACCAGGCCCTGCTCCACCGCAAAAGGCGCCACCCCAGCCAACATGTTTCCGCAATTGGGGCTGGTATCCACCGCGTGCGCACCCACCTGGGCAAACAAATAATCCACATCGCAGTCTTGACGCGATGAGCGCGAAACTATGGCCACTTTGCTGGTCAACGTCGAGCCGCCGCCCAAGCCATCAATTTGGGTCGAGTCGTCGGTTCCGATCGCACCGATGAGCACCTGGTCGCGCAAGGCGATGTCCTCGGGCAGCCACTCTTTCAAGAAGAAGGGCCCCCGCGACGTTCCGGCTCGCATCAATACGCAATGCAGTGTTTGATTCATGGCCGCGAATGATGGCCGCAGGCAAGTTATTTGTGAATTGCAATGTTTGGATCAATTGATGCAAAAATTGGAATAACCAATATGCGCCCTTCAGCAACCCCTTCGGTTACAAACATGCAACAGATGACCATCAACTTTGATTTGCACGACCTGCAGGCGTTTGCGGCCGCAGCCGAGCTCGGCAGTTTTCGAAAAGCGGCCGAGGCGGTTCATATTTCTCAGCCCGCCTTCAGCCGCCGCATAGACAAATTGGAAGCCGCTTTGGGCGTGAGGTTGATTGATCGCAACACGCGGAGCATGAGCTTGACCACATTGGGACGGGATTTCGCCCGCAAGGTACGGCTGTTGCTGGACGACCTGGACGAAACACTTCTGGGCATGCGGGAAGTGGGCGGCGCGCGCATGGGCGAGGTCACGGTGGCCTGCGTGCCTTCAGCGGTGTACTATTTTTTGCCGCAGGTGCTCAGAACTTACCACGCGCGTTACCCGCGGGTTCGCATCAAAGTGCATGATGCGAGCGCGAACGAGGTGCTGTCGGTGGTGGCCAGCGGCGAGGCAGACTTCGGTGTCAACTTCATTGGCAACGACGAGCCGGGCATAGACTTTCGCCCGATCTTTGAAGAGCGGTTTGTGGCCGCTTGTCGCAAAGACCACCCCTTGGCCAAGCGCCGCAAAATCAGCTGGAGCGAGTTGGCGGAGCAGGACTTCATTTCGGTGTCCAAGCGTTCGGGCAACCGCATGCTGCTGGACTTGGCACTGGCCGGTGTTCAACCGCGGCCACAAAGCATTTACGAGGCCGAACACGTGACCACTTTGTTGGGCTTGGTGGAGGCAGGCATGGGTGTGGCGGCCGTGCCGTCGTTGGCCATGCCCGCCTCCAACCACGCGGTGTTGGCCAGCGTGCCGATACACGATCCCGTGGTGACCCGGAAAATTGGGTTGATCCGGCGCAAAGGCCGCAGCTTCACCCCATCAGCCGAGAAACTGTATGAGCTGATGGTTGACCTGCGAGCAGGCCGCCGCAAGGGCGTGGTAAGAACCTGAGGGCTGAGCTCAGGTGGAACGCGGCGCTTTGCCGGGCAGCACCGAGGTGGCCAACAAGCTGATGACCACCAAGGGCAAACCCACGGCAAACGCCTGCCGAATGCCCCAATGTTCGGCCACCCAGCCCAAGGAGGGCGGCGCCAGCAAAAAGGCCACGAATCCGAACTGTGCCAGAGCGGCCACGTTGATGGCAGCAGAGCGATCGGTGCGTTGCGCCGCTGCCGACATGGCCAAGGGAAACAACACGCTGGTGCCCATGCCCATGCAAGCAAAACCCAGCAAGGCCACCGCCGGGTGTGTGGCAAAGCACACCATGGCTGTGCCCAGCCCCAACACCCCCAACAGCGCCCGCGCCACCTTTACTGGGCTGTGGCGTTCCACAAAGCCATCGGCCAGGTAACGGGCCGAGGCCTGAGAAAACGCGCCCACGGCCACCGCCAAGCCGCCCACGAACGGGGCGGCCGCAAACACATCGCGCATGTAAATGGCCGACCAATCGAAACCCGCCCCTTCCATGACCAAAGCCGACAGAGATACGGCCACCAAGGCCAAAATGGCCGCTGTGGGTTTGGCCACGTGGGGTGTGGGCTCGCTGCTGCTGCCCGAGCGGTGCGGTGCCGCTTCAAAGCGGCCCAACAGGCACCAGGTCAACAGCGCGGCCAGCGGCACCATGCCCAGCAGTTGGACCTGTGGGCTGATGTCCAACCGCGCGGTCAAGGCGCCCAACAGCCCTGCACCAAAGAAGCCAAAACTCCAAAAGGCGTGCGAGCGGTTCATGATGCGCTTGCCGATTTGGTGTTCCACGCGATCGGCCTCGAGGTTGACCACCACCTCGATCATCCCGATCAAGAAACCGGCTGGCAGCAGCGTCAAAAACAACTG
>JBDKEX010000195.1:0-12220 GCA_039798985.1 Pseudomonadota bacterium
GCCACGTGGGGGTGTGCCAGCACCTGGGCCACGTCCAGTATGGGCGAACAGGGCACCCCCACACGGTCGAGTCGCTGGACCCAAGTGGCGGTGTCTTGCGTGATTGTCCAACGGGTGATCAGCGGTATCAGCGCCTCGCGGTGCTTCACGCGTGCGGGGTTGGTGGCAAAACGGGCGTCTTGGGCGGCCCAGGGGCTCCCAGCCGCCTCGCAAAAACGGGCAAATTGCGCATCGTTGCCCACGGCCAGCACCATGTGGCCATCTTGGGTGGGAAACACCTGGTAGGGCACGATGTTGGGGTGGGCATTGCCCATGCGTGTGGGCTGGGTTTGCCCCACCAGCTGGTTGCTGGCCTGGTTGGCCAGCATGGCCACCTGCACATCAAACAAAGATGCATCCAAATGCCTGCCCAGGCCGGTGCGTTGGCGTTCGTGCAGTGCCGCCAAAATGGCCGTGGTGGCGTACAGACCGGTCATCAAGTCCGTCACTGCCACGCCCACCTTTTGCGGCTCGCCGCCCGGCTCCCCGGTGATGCTCATCAAGCCGCCTTCGGCCTGCACCGCAAAGTCGTACCCCGCCTTGTGGGCCAGGGGCCCGGTCTGCCCATAGCCCGTGATGGAGCAGTACACCAACCGGGGATTGAGCGACCGCAAACTGGCAGCGTCCAGCCCAAATGGGGCCAGGTGGCCCACTTTGTAATTTTCGATCAGCACATCGGCTTCGCTGGCGAGTTCTCGCAACAGCTGGGCACCGGCAGCGGTGGTGAAGTCGATCGCCACCGACCGCTTGCCCCGGTTGGCGCACAAAAAATAGGCCGCCACGCGGTCGGCGCCCTCGCCCCACCAGGGCGGGCCCCAGTGGCGCGTGTCGTCTCCCACGCCCGGGCGCTCCACCTTGAGCACATCGGCGCCGTAGTCGGCCAACATTTGAGCGGCCCATGGCCCGGCCAACACACGCGACAGGTCCAACACGCGCACGCCGGCCAGCGGCTTGGGCGTGGGGTGGGTCGTGGGGTCCTGCGGGTCCATGGGGTCAGCGGGCAAAGGGCGGCGCTTCTTCCACCCGATTGCGGCCCAGGGCTTTGGCGCGGTAAAGGGCCGTGTCGGCCCTGTTGATGAGCTGGCTGAGTGTTTCGGACGCGGCGGGGTGGTAGCTTGCCACCCCAATGCTGACCCTGCAAACCGGCACCCCGGGCTGCACGGTGGCGCTGGCCCGTATGCGTTCTGCCACCAGCAGGGCTTCCTGCCGGTCGGTGTCGGGCAGCAGGGTCACAAACTCTTCGCCCCCAAAACGCGCAAAAATGGCCGGCCGACGCAACATGCTCTGGGCACGCAACACAAAATCGCTCAACACCCGATCGCCCATTTGGTGGCCATGTTGGTCGTTGATGCTTTTGAAATGGTCCAGATCCAGACACAGCACCGACAGCGGGCTGCCATTGCGTTGACTGCGCGCCATTTCATTTTCTGCCAGCTCAAAAAACGCGCGGCGGGTCAAGGCCCCGGTGAGGCTGTCTTTGCTGGCCAGGTTTTCCAGTTCAGCGCGCAAACGCTCCGACGCCATCAGAATGCCGCCAATTGAGAGCAGCAGCAGCCCCAGGCCAAAGCTGCCCAAATACAGGCCTTGGATCAAAGTGGGGTCGAAAATACCATTGCCTGGCGTCAGCACCCAGGCGGAGCCGCCTCGAACCACCATGACCAACGCCAAAAACACCAACACGGCAAACATAAAACGGTGGGCGAAGGTGGTGGTGCCATAACGCCAAACCGCAGCCGCATGGGCGCCGAGCATCAACGCCATCACCACACAAATAAAAAGCAAGCGGTGGAGGTAGTAACCTTCACGGCCGCTGAGCCACAGCACACAAGGCAGGGTCACCAGCACCAAAGCAGGTAAAAACCAACGCGGCAAGGGGCGCCCCAAGTGCTGGTGGGTGCCCACCATCAACAAGCCCCCGGCCACCACCAAGAGCAAATTGGCCAAGCCCATCGAAATCAAGTGATGCGCCACGCCCTGCAAACCAAACAGCAACGTGGCCGCAAATGCGGCCAATTGGCCCAGCGCCCAGGTCCGCATGCCACAAATGGACTTGGGATAGGTGCGCGCCTGGGAAAACAGCACCAGCGCCATGAGCGAGGCCATGACGCCGGTAATGATCAAGAACACCCGCAAATCAACGTCAGACACAATTTTTTACATCCCTAGTAACCGGGAGCTGATCATAGACCACGCAGCCTGTATGGTCTATCGAATTTGACGCCCTTCTGTGGCCGCGCAAAGCAGTTCGCCGGTCATGGTACGCTGCCACGTCATGTCTGACTCGACTTTGCCCGACGACACGGTTTTTTTGGCCCAGCAGCTGACCAAGGTGTATGGCCAGGGAGACACCGCCGTTCACGCCCTGCGAGGGGTGGACTTGCGCATTGTGCGGGGCGAATTTGTGGTGCTGCTGGGGGCATCGGGCAGCGGCAAATCCACCTTGCTCAATATTTTGGGCGGGCTCGACAGCGCCACTTCGGGCTCTGCCTGCTGGACCCACGCGGGTCAGACCCATGAGTTGATCGGCGCTGACGATGCCGAATTGACCCGCTACCGCCGGGAACATGTGGGCTTTGTGTTCCAGTTTTACAACCTGATACCGAGCCTGACCGCCTGCGAGAACGTGGCCTTGGTGACCGATTTGGCCGCCGACCCCATGTCACCGCAACAAGCCTTGGCCTTGGTGGGCCTGGCCCAGCGCAGCGACCACTTTGTGGCCCAGCTGTCGGGCGGGGAACAGCAGCGGGTTGCCATTGCCCGTGCAATTGCAAAGCGCCCGGCGGTGTTGTTGTGCGACGAGCCCACCGGCGCTTTGGATTGCGCCACCGGCATCATGGTGTTGGAGGCCATTGAACGCGTGAACCGGGAGCTGGGCACCACCACGGTGGTCATCACGCACAACGCCCCCATAGCCGACATGGCCGACCGGGTGTTGCGCCTGGCCGACGGGCGCTTGGTGGACGAACACCGCAACGCCCACAAAAGGCCTGCGGCAGAACTGCGCTGGTAAACCCAGACATGAAAGCGCTCAACACCAAACTGTGGCGCGACTTGAGCGGCTTGCGCGCCCAAGTGGCCACGATTGCGGTGGTGGTGGCCATAGGCGTGGCCGGGTTTGTGGGCATGTTTTCGGTGCACGCGTCGCTGCAATCCTCCCGCGAAGCGTTCTACCAACACAACCGCCTGGGCGACGTGTTTGCCAGCGTCAAGCGTGCGCCTTTGTCTTTGCTGCCGCGTATAAGCAGCCTTGAAGGGGTGGACGAGGTGCTGCTGGAGGTGTCGATGGACGCCCAGATTGCACTGCCGCAAGCCGACCCGCCCGTGACGGGCCGCTTTGTGGGCGTGGATTGGAAACAGGCAGCACACCGCATGAATGGCCTGACCCTGCGCAGCGGGCGCTGGCCCGAAACCGGACGCACCCTGGAGGCATTGGTGAGCGAGCGCTTTGCCACCGTGCGCGGCCTGCAAGCGGGCAGCCGTGTGCAGGCCATTTTGAACGGACGCCTTGAATGGGTGCTGGTGGTGGGCACAGCGGTGTCTCCAGAGTATGTGTTTGCCACCCGTGGCGGCGCCCCAGACGACCAATCTTTTGGCATTTGGTGGGTCGACAGCCAACGCTTGGCGCGCACTTTCGACATGGAAGGCGCGTTCAACCACGCGACCCTGCGCCTGTCACCCGGCACCTCGGAGGCAAGGGTGATCGATCAGCTGGACAAACTGTTGCAGCCCTATGGCAGCCTGGGCGCGGTGGGTCGCGACAAACTGCTTTCGGCCAAAATTGTGTCGGACGAGCTCTCGCAACTGAAAATCATGGGCACCGTGCTGCCCGCCATTTTTTTGGCGGTGGCCATGTTTATTTTGAATGTGGTGATCAGCCGCCAGGTGGCCACGCAACGCAGCCAGATTGCTGCCCTCAAGGCCCTGGGCTACACCAATGCCGCCATTGGAGGCCACTACATCCAGCTCGCCTTGGTGGTGGCGGGCTTGGGCACGGTGCTGGGGTGGGGTTTGAGCCTGCTGCTGGGGCAGGGCATGCTGGGGCTTTATGACGAAGTGTTCCGCTTCAACCAGCTGCGCTACGCCACTGCGCCATGGCTGGTGGTGGCATCGGCGGGGGTGACCGCGGTGGCTGCGGCTTTGGGCAGCTGGACGGCGATTCGCGCGGTGGTGCGTTTGCGACCTGCCCAAGCCATGCTGCCCCCCACACCGTCGTCGTACCAAAAATCGCGGCTGGAGCGCCTGGGCCTGGCCCGCGGACTGCGCACCGGCGGCCTGATGGTGCTGCGCAATTTTGAACGGCGCCCCTTGCGGTCGGTGTTCACGGTGTCGGGCATTGCCATGGCCGTGGCCTTGCAAATTTCGGGGGCCTTTTGGCTGGACGCGATTGCCCACATCGTAGACGTGCAGTTTCGGCAGGTGCAACAAGGCGATGTGGCTGTGAGTTTTACCCGCCCCGTGCCTTTGCAGGTGGTGCGCGACCTGGCCCGTTTGCCAGGTGTGATGCAAGCGGAGCCCTACCGCAATGAACCCGTTCGGGTGCGACTGGGAGGCCAGGTGCAAGACGCTGCGTTGACCGGGCTGCAAAACGGCGCCCAGCTGTTGCGAACCGTGGACGAAGTGCGTGGGCCCGTGCAGCTGCCACCCCATGGTTTGGTGATGTCGGCACTGTTGGCACAGTCCCTTGGCGCCAGCGTGGGCGACCGGGTGGAGTTGGAGTTCCGCCTCTGGCGCCAAACCCACGCCACGGTGGAGGTGGTGGACGTGGTGCACACCATGATCGGCAAGCAGGCCTTCATGGACCTGGCGGCTATGAACCGGCTGGCCCGCGATGGCAGCGGCGTGGCCGAAGCGGCATTGAGGGTCGACACCTTGGCCATGTCCGATTTTTGGTCCGCCGTGAAACAGGCGCCCCATGTTTACGCCGTGTTCGACAAAGCCAGTTCGCTGGCAGCATTCACCGAAACCACGTCCCGCAGCATGGGCGTGTTCAGTGCCATTTTGACCCTGTTCGCGGTGGCCATGGCCGTGGGTATTGTGTACAACGCAGCGCGTATCAGCCTGTCGGAGCGCGCCTGGGAACTGGCCAGCCTGCGCGTGCTGGGCATGACGCGGGCCGAGGTCTCGGTGCTGCTGTTGGCGCAGTTGGGGGCCGAACTGCTGGTGGCGCTGCCGCTGGGCACAGCGGCCGGATGGGGCTTGGCGTCGCTGCTGATGAAGCTCATGTCATCCGACAGCATTGACTTCCCTGTGGTGATAGCGCCCTCCACCTACGCCACAGCGGTGTTGATTGTGTTGGCAGCCGGAGTGATCAGCGCCCTGCTGGTGCGCCGGCAGGTGGATCGGCTGGATCTGGTGTCTGTTTTGAAGGTGCGCGAATGATGCATGAATCGGTAGAACACGCCCGGGCACAGCGGGTGCGACGCTGGGGCTGGGGCACCTTGGCTTTGGCGGGTGTGCTGGCTTTGGGGTATTGGGCGTTTCGCCCACAACCGCTGCCGGTGGAGGTAGCGCCAGTGGTGGTGGGGCGGTTTGAACAGGCCTTGGAGGAAGACGGCCAGCTGCGGTTGAAACAACGCTACCTGGTGGCCGCGCCGGTGGCCGGGCATTTGGCCCGCCCCAACCTGCAAGTGGGCGATGCGGTGCGCAGCGGCGATGTGGTGGCGGTGTTGACGCCATCGGCCCCCACTTTGGTGGATGGCCGCACCCAGCAAGTATTGACCCAGCGTGTGGGCGCAGCCCAAGCTGCCCGCCGCGCCGCGTTGGCACAAATGGAGCGGCTGCAAACAGCGCACGCCCAGTCCAATCTGGAGCTCCAGCGGGCGCAGGCGCTGGCGCAAAGCCAATTTGTGGCCCCGGCCATGCTGGACCAGGCCCGGCTGGCCGAACAGGCCGCACGGCAGGCCCTGCAAGCGGGCGAAGCCCAGTTGCAAGCGGCCTCGTTTGCCGTGGCAGAAGCCCAGGCCGCGTTGTTGCCATCCGCCACGGAAGCGCCTGTTGCCCACCCCAAAAGCGCCATGCTTCAAATCAAGACCCCCGCCTTGGGCCGGGTGGTCAAACTCAACATGGGCAGCGCAGGCAACGTGGTTGCCGGGCAAGCCCTGCTGGAAGTGGGAGACACCTCCGCCTTGGAGGCGGTGATCGACGTGCTGTCCACCGAGGTGGGGCAAATCACTCCAGGTGCCGTTGTGGCGTTGGACTTGGGGGCCCATTTGCCACCCCGCACAGGCCGCGTGCTGCGCATTGAGCCCGTGGCCTTTACCAAGGTGTCCGCCTTGGGCATACAGGAGCAGCGGGTGCAGGTGGTGGTGGCGTTGGACGACGCGCCTGCCAACCCCGCCCTGCAACCGCCGGGCGATGGCTACCAAGTGAACGCACGCATCATTCTGTGGGCCCAAGAATCGGCCCTGCTGCTGCCCACGCCTGCGCTGGTGCGCGAGGGCAAAGGGTGGCGTGTGTTTGTGCTGGAAGGCCGCCACGCCCGGGCGCGAACCGTGCAGATCACACACCGCAACCCACAACAAGCCTGGGTGCAGTCCGGGGTGCGCGAAGGCGAACAGGTGCTGCTCTACCCCGGGCAAACCATGGCAGACGGGCAGGTGGTTCAGGTTCGTGCCAACAGCGCGCCGAATTGAATGTCAGCGTTCGGGTGGCGCGCTGGGGT
The DNA here is from genome assembly GCA_039798985.1 of Pseudomonadota bacterium. Classification (GTDB taxonomy): domain Bacteria; phylum Pseudomonadota; class Gammaproteobacteria; order Burkholderiales; family Burkholderiaceae_C; genus JBDKEX01. The sequence continues at coordinate 6,701 of JBDKEX010000195.1, forward strand.
GATCTGAACCAAAGGCCTGCCAACCTGCGGCAATGCGCATCGCGGTGGTCAGCAGGCACAAAGCGGCAAAGCCATAAGCCAACGCCGGAAAAAACGGGGGCCACAGGCACATGGCCACAAACACGGCCAAGGTTTCAGTGCCCTCGGTAAGCCCCCCCAGGTAGTACATGCCTTTTTGGGGGAAAGCCAGGCTGCTCATTTGCCGCTTGGCTGCCAACACGGCAAAGGCCAGAAAACTGGCGCCCGTGCCCATGAAGCTGAACAGCAGCACCGCAGCGGGCAAAGCGTGGGTTGCGGGCGCTTGCAAGGCAAACCCCAGGGGCACGCTGGCATAAAACAAAAAGTCCAACACAATGTCCAAAAAGGCCCCTCTGTCGCTGGGTTGCCCCAGGCGGGCCAAGGTACCGTCCAGGCCATCGGCCAAGCGGTTCAAGGCGATGGCCAGCAAGGCAAGGCTCGCGTGCCCAGTTGCCAGCAAAGTGAATGCCAGCACTGCAAATCCAAAACCCACCCAGCTCAAGTGGTCCGCCTGCACCCCGGCGGCGTGCAGCGGGCGTGCCAACCACAGCAGGGGCCTGCGCAACAAGGTGGTAAGTGGGGCATCAATCATGTTCAGGGGGCTCCAAATGCCGTATACGGCCCCCCTCGGGCGCGTCGGCCGCGTCGTGCGTGACCAGCAAGGTGGGTATGTTGCGCTCGGTCAAGTGGTCGAACACCCAGGCTCTGGACTGGGCACGCAAATTAGCGTCCAGCTTGGAAAAGGGTTCGTCCAGCAGCACCGCTTGGGGTTCTGCCAGCAGGGTGCGCATCAGGCTGACGCGGGCGCGCTGCCCGCCCGACAGGGTGGCCGGGTCGCGGTCGTGAAAACCCGCCAGCCCCATGTGCTCCAAGGCGGCTTCTGCCCGGGCTCTGCGGGCGGCTGTTCCGCGCACGGTTGGCGGCAAGGCCAGCGCCAAGTTGCCCCCAACGCTCAAGTGGGCAAACAACAAGGCATCTTGAAACAGCAGGCCAATGCGCCGCTGTTCGGTGGGTTGGGTAGCCAAGGTTTGGCCGTTCAGGTGGGCGGTGCCCGTGGCAACAAAAGCGGGGTCCAGTGCGCCCACCAGCCAATGCAGGAGGCTGGATTTTCCGGAACCCGAAGGGCCCATGAGGGTGAGCACCTCCCCAGGTGCCACATGCAGGTCCAGCGGGGCAAACAGCGCGCGGCCGTTCAAATGCAAAACGAGTTGTTGCAACACCAACATGTCAACGCCAGTCTTTCCGGTGGCGCGCGAGCGCCCAAGGCAGGGCTGTTGCCAGCCCAAACACAAGCATAGGCAGCAGCACTTGCAGCAAGGCATGCACCGCCAGCACCCTTCTATTGCCGCCGGCACTCAAGGCCACGGCCTCGGTGGTGACGGTTGCCCAGCGCCCACCGCCAGCAAACAAGGTGGGCAAAAACTGCGCCACGCTCACCGCAAAACCAACGGCCATTGCTGCCAGCAAAGGGCGCAACAGCAAAGGCCACTTGATCCGCCAACACACGGCAAAGCGCGATAGGCCCAGCACACGGGCCGTCAGGGCCAAGCGCTTGTCAAACCCTTGGTAGGGCCCAGCCAGCATGAGCACGGTGTACGGCAACACCCACAGCAAATGGGCCCACACCACCGCGGTCCAGGTGCCGTCCAGTTCGGCTTTCAAAAGCACATGGTATTGGCCCGCTGCCAAGGGCAATACCGGCAACACCAGGGGCAGGTAAAGCCATGCAGTGTAACGGCTGGGGCCCCATTCCAGCCAGATCACAGCCACCGCGGTGGCGCACAGCGCGCTGGCCGCTGCCAAGGTCAGCGTGTTCAAAAACGGGGCCATGTCAGCTTGCGCCCAAGTGTTCAATGTCAAGCTGCTGGGCCACAGCGCCGGGTAAAACCAAGCACCCGCAACCGACCAAACGGCCAACACCCACACCACCCACCCGCCCGAGCCCAACACCCCCACCGGCAGCCAGGTTGCCCACCGGCTGACAAAAGCCGAAGTTGCCCGGCCCCGAAAGCCGCTGGGGTAGCGTGGCCCACGCCGGTACACCGCCAACAAGGCCAGCAGCACCGCCAGCGAACTGGCAAACAGCCCCAACAGCAGCACCGCGGCCGCAGCGCCTTTGGCCTGTGCTGCGGGGTCGGGGTCGCTCAGCCATTGCCAGACCAAGACCGCCAGCGTGGGCGGGGTGTTGGGGCCCAGCACCCAGGCCATGTCCACCACCGACCACCCATAGGCCAAAGCCGCCAGCACAGGCCACTTCAACCGGGGCAACACCTGCGGCCACACCACCAAGCGCCAGGCACGCCCAGGCGAATAACCCAGGGTGCGGGCCGCCAACAGTTGCTGCGCCGTGTCCCGTTCGCCCAGCACCCCCAGGGTGGCCCACAGCAAAAACCAACTTTCTTTCAGGCCCAAGGCCACGGCCAACGCCAACCCCCGGGGGTCTTGCACGGTGACCCAATTGGGGGGCGATTCCCACCCCAGGACTGCGGCCAGCGGGCGCGTGAGCCAGCCCGAAGGCGACAACAAAAAAAACAAACCCACAGCAAAAGCGGTGTGTGGCATGGCCAGCAGCGCTGGCAACCGTGCCTGAATACGCACCCAAGCGGACCCGGGAAAATGCCACCGCGTGATGCCCGCCGCCAGCACGCAAGCCAGTGCCGTGCCCAGCAAGGCCGACACCGCACTGGCCAGAACGGCCTGGGGCAACTGGGAATCTGCCCACAGGGCTTGCCATGCTTGCGGCCCGGCAGCCGGGGCCAGGGCCCACCACAAACCCGGCCCCAGCGGGAGCAAAACCAACAGCACCGGCAAAGCCGGCCACCCGTGCTGTAAACCCGGCCTCAACGCGAGCCGTAGCGTTTGAGCCATTCGGCCTCCAGGGCCTCCACCCAGCTGGCGTGGGGTTCGGGCAACGTGGGCGTGGGTTCAGCCAAGGCACCGGGTGCGGTGGTGTTCAGGCGGTCGCGCAGGCTGGCGGGCAGGCGGCTGCGATCCAGCACCGTGCCATCGCCCCACACCGCTGTATCGGCCTTGCGGGCTTGAGCTTCGGGTGACAACAAAAAATTGGCGAACACTTGGGCCGCCGCTGGTGCGCGCGCATTGGTGGGTATGGCCAAAAAGTGCACATTGCCCAGGGTGCCGCCCGTGAAGCCAAAACTGTAGGCGGTGGCAGGCAGTTGCTGGGTAGCGATCAGGTTGGCGGCTTCATTGGGGTTGAAGGTGAGTGACAAGCGCAGTTCGCCATCGGCCAGCATGCGGTGCATTTCGGCCGCGCTGTTGGGGAAGCTGCGCCCATTGCGCCACAGCACCGGGTGCAATTGGTCCAAATAGGGCCACAAAGGTGCGGTGGCCCGGGCAAAGCCGTCGGGGGTCACGGGTTTTTGCAGGGCTGCGCGATCGGGGGTCAGCTCGATCAGCAACTGTTTGATGAAAGTGGTGCCATGAAAATCAGGGGGCTTGGGGTAGCTGGTGCGGCCAGGTTGAGCGCGCGCAAAAGCCAACCATTCGGTGGCCGAACGTGGCGGTACCGGTGTGGTGGTTTTGTTGGCAATAAAGGTGAGTTGGGCGGTGCCCCACGGGGCTTCGTACCCTTCGGTGGGAATGGAAAAGTCGCTGCGCACCGGCTTGTTCAAATCCACCAGCCCCCAGTTGGGCAGGCTTTCGGCCCAGGGGCCGTACAGGGCGCCAGCGGCCTTGAGGTTGCGAAAATTTTCGCCATTGACCCACATCAGGTCAACGCTGCCGCCGGTTTTGCGGCCTGCCGCCAGCTCGGCTTGCAGGCGCTTGACCACCTCGGCCGCGTCGGTGATTTTGACGTGCTTGACCTCAAAACCATAGCGCACTTTGGCCTGCGCGGCGGCCCAGGCAATGTATTGGTTGATGGCCTCACCCCCACCCCAGGCATTGAAGTAAACCGTTTGCCCTTGGGCTTGCGCCTCCAGTTGACGCCAGGCCTCGGTGGTTTGGGAATGGGCTGTGGCGGCGGTCACACACAGCAGTGCGGTCGCAATTCGGGTCTGGGTCATGGCGGGGTGCTACGCGGTGGAAACCCCCAACTTTACGTGCTTGGGCAACTCAAAGCCCTGCGAGGGGTTGTCTTCGGCGCGTATTTCGATGAGAGGCGGCACCGATGTGAAGGCACCAAAAATCGTGGCGAACGACACATCGGCCGCGTCCCGCCCGGTACCGATCCGTATAAACCCCATGGGTATGGCGGTGGCCGATGGGTCAAAAATGTACCAGCGGTGGCCCAGGTACACCTCCACATAAGCGTGGAAATCGGAAGGGCCCAGCGCCGGGTCGGCACCGTAGTCAATGCCGGTGGTAAACCGGGCCGGAATGTTGATGGCTCGGCACAAGGCTATGGTCAGGTGGGCAAAGTCGCGGCAGACGCCGGTTCGGTCGCGCAGGGTGTCGAGTGCGTTGGTGCCCGAATGGCTGGTGTTGGACTGAAACCGCACCTGCTGTTGCACCCAAGCCACCACCGCCGCCACCCGGCTGTACCCCGGGGGCAAGTGGCCAAACAGGCTGTTGGCCAGGGCGCCCATGCTGTCCGATGGGCAGTAACGGCTGGGGTAGAGGTAGGGCAACACGTGCGTGGGCAACTGCGCTACAGGCACCTCGGGCACAGCAGCGGGGTCTTGGGTGTGTTGCCGAATGTCTACCGTGCAGTGGTAGTCCACCGCCAAACGGCCGGCGGGTGCATGCAAGCGCAGCATCCGGTTGCTGGTGGCGGGGTCCACGGTTTCCTGGCTGGGGGCATAGGGGCGAATGCTCAACTGCTCCCACACCACGCTTTGCTGCGGGGTTCGGGCGGCCTGTATGTTGAACACAAAATCGGCGCCCATGGGGCCCAACTCGTAACTCAGGCCTATGCGTGTGTGGATGCGTACCATGTACCGCTGGCCTTTAAAAACTACAGAAAATATAAATCTACACTATTATTCTAATTGGAAATATAATAGCCCTTGGTGTGACAAACGCCCGCTCCCGTTGATGGGGGTGTTCTCTGCGGAATCAGCCCTGAAACCGCTTCTCTCTGCGCTGCTGTGCTCTTTACCTGCACGGCCAGCCCTCTCTGAAAGGCTCAACCATGAGCAGCAAAATCTACGTGGGCAATTTGCCCTACACGGTCGACGACGACAGTCTGCGCCACAACTTTTCTGAATTTGGCGGCGTTGCGTCGGCCAAGGTCATGATGGACCGCGACACCGGCCGTTCCAAAGGCTTCGGCTTTGTGGAAATGTCGTCCAGCGCGGAAGCGGAAGCCGCCATCCAAGGCCTCAACGGCATGTCGGTGGGCGGTCGCTCCATCGTGGTCAACCTGGCACGTCCACGTGAATCCACCGGTGGCTACGGCGCTGGCGCCCGCGGCGGCCGCAGCAACTACTGATCGGTTCACCCGACCCAGACGAAACCGGCCTAGTGCCGGTTTTTTTACGCCCCTGGGCTGGGCGTTTCCTGTGCGGCTTGCTGCACCAGAAACGCCAACAACTTCTCGGC
>JBDKEX010000196.1:0-14187 GCA_039798985.1 Pseudomonadota bacterium
CTCTGTTTCGACCACGCCCGACAAGGCCCCTTTGCTCAAACCAAATGCGGCGTCAGAAAAAGGTTTGACCATGTCGTTTCGACCGAAAAAGCCCAAATCTCCCCCTTGTTTGGCTGAACCCGGGTCCTGCGATTCGCGTTTGGCCAAATCCGCAAAGAGAGCCGGATTGCCCTTGAGTTGGGCCAACAGGCTCTCGGCCTTGGCACGCACAGCGGCCTTCTCGGACGCACTGGCGTCTTTTGACAGGGTGAGCAAAATGTGGCTTGCTCGGCGGGTCTCGTCGCCTGCCAGTTTGGCCTGATTTTGGTCGTAATAGGCCCGCACATCGGTCTCGTTGAGTTTCAAGGTCTTTTCAACGCTTGCCAAATCGAGCACCAAGTATTCCAAATCCACGGCTTCAGGGGACTGAAAACGAGGACCGTTGGCCTGGTAATAGGCTTCAACCTCCGCATCGGCGACTTGCACCTTCGAGCGGAAATCGGCGGGCACAAAACGCGCTACCTGCACCTCGCGGCGCTCAAAAAACGAACCCAAGGCGCGTTGCGCAGACGATTCCGGCACAAACGACGACACGGCCACCCCCTTGGTCACCTGCTGTACCGCCATGTTGGACCGGACCATTTGCTCAAAACCCTTGGCATTGGTGCCACGGCGCGCTGCAAGGGAGTCATAAGCGGCCATGTCCAGGGTGCCGTCGGGCCGGCGCACCGCCGCAATCTCCGGGTCGCTGGCCAGTTCGCGGGCCAACCGTTGGTCGGTGGTCACAAAATGCTGCTTTTGGGCCGCCAAGGTGAGCACCCGCTCATCAACCATGCGTTCCAGTGTGCCCATGCGGGCAGCACGGGTTTCAAACAATGCCTTGTCGATGTTGGGCATGGATGCACTGCGCCGGTCCACTTCGTTGCGGTGCGCCGCTTCCCATTCTTGTTCGGTGATTTTGGAGCTGCCCACCTTGGCCACAGCTTGGCCACTCTCGCGGAAATTGCTGTAGCCATCAACACCGAGCAGCACAAAGCCGGGGATGATGAGCAACATGAGCAAGCCCATGAAGAACTTCATGTTGTTGCGGAAAAAATCAAACATGCTCGTCCAACCTGCAAATAAAAAAAAGGCGAACCACGGTTCGCCTTTTCTAATTTAGTGGGTGGTGGGTGCTGACGGGATCGAACCGCCGACCCACGCCTTGTAAGGGCGTTGCTCTACCAGCTGAGCTAAGCACCCCACCGAAGCCGAGATTCTAACCTGCAAAAACCGAAGTTTTTGAAGGCCGCTCAGGATTTTGCATGCTTCAAACCCTGCTCAATGGCCAACCCCACATCACGCGTGGTGGCCTTGCCGCCCAGGTCGGGCGTGCGTGGCCCGTCGTTGGCCGGGTCAAGGGCAGCTTCAATCGCTTGCAACACCGCGTCATGCGCAGGCTTGCAGCCCAAAAAATCAAGCATCATGGCGCCACACCAAATCTGCCCAATGGGGTTGGCAATACCCCGCCCGGCAATATCGGGGGCAGAACCGTGCACAGGCTCAAACAAAGACGGCATTTGCCGCGTTGGGTTGAGGTTGGCGCTGGGGGCAATGCCTATGGTGCCGGTGCAGGCGGGCCCCAAATCGCTCAAAATGTCGCCGAACAGGTTGCTGCCCACCACCACGTCAAAAAAATCCGGGCGCTGCACAAAGTGGGCTGTCAAAATGTCGATGTGGAATTTGTCCACTCTCACGTCTGGATATTCCTTGGCCATGGCCTCCACACGCTCGTCCCAGTAGGGCATGGTGATAGCAATTCCGTTGCTTTTGGTGGCGCTGGTCAGGTGTTTTTTGGGCCGCGAACGGGCCACCTCGAACGCGTAGCGGAGCACGCGGTCCACCCCAATGCGTGACATCACAGTTTCCTGGACCACGATTTCCCGGTCTGTGCCCGGGTACATGCGACCACCAATGCTGCTGTATTCGCCCTCTGTGTTCTCCCGAACGATCACCATGTCGATCTCGCCCGGCTGGCGCGGGCTGCCATCACGGCGCACCACCGGGGCCGTCACGCCCGGCATCAATTTGGCGGGGCGGATATTGACGTACTGGTCAAACTCGCGCCGAAACATCAACAACGAACCCCACAGCGAAACATGGTCGGGCACTTTGTCGGGCCAGCCCACCGCGCCAAAATAGATCGCGTCATGGCCGCCAATTTGCTCTTTCCAATTGTCCGGGAGCATCTTGCCGTGTTTCTGGAAGTAATCGCAGCTCGAGAAATCAAAGTGGTCGAACGCCAGATCGAGCCCAAAACGCGTGGCAGCGGCTTCCATCACGCGCAAGCCTTCGGGCATCACTTCCTGGCCAATACCGTCACCGGCGATCACAGCTATTCGTTTACGTGTCATGGTTTACTGGGGCTTGGGTTGGGGGCACGCACTACCAAGCTGACCCCCAGGGCGGTCAAAGCGGTGCCTGCAAGGGTCACTGCGGTGATGGGTTCATCAAACAGCAGCCAGGCAATCAGCGCCGTACAGGGCGGCACCAGGTACATCAAACTGGACACCGAGGCGGCAGCACCTCGTTGAATCAACAGGTACAGCAGCGAACTGCCCCCCAGCGTCAACCCCAGCACCGACCACGCCAAGGCCATCGCCGATTGGCTGTTCCAGGCCAGGCTTTCTGTTTCCAGCAAGGCCAGCGGCAAGGTAACCACAAGCGCGGCCAGCAACTGCACCGTGTTGGCGCTGCGCACGTCGCAAGGTTTGACAAATCGCTTTTGGTACAAAGTACCTACCGTGATGCTGAACAGAGCCAGCACCGCGAACGACAAATTCAGCCAGGTGGCCGTGTCGCCCGGGCCACCCGCACCAAACTTGCGTGACACCACCAAGACCAAACCACCAAAGCCCAAAGCCAAGCCCACCCACTGCCGGCGGCTGATATGCCCCCCGGTAGAAGACAACCAAATGGCCGTGAGCACCGGCTGCAAACCCACCACCAAGGCAGACAGGCCAGACCCCATACCGGCCTTGACCGCCGCCCACACGCCCCCCAAATAACCCGCGTGCATGAGGACGCCTGTGACGGACAAATGCAGCAACTGCTTTCGCTCGGTGGGCCACTTCACTCCAGCCAGCCAAATCCAGGGCAAAAAACAGGCAATTGAAAACACATAGCGCCACGCCAAAAAAGTCAAGGGCGGCGAGTGGGGCATGCCGTAACGCGCCACTATAAAACCGGTGCTCCAAATCAACACGAACACCCAGGGCATGGCCCGAAGCCAAGCACCGTTAGACGCAGAAAAACCGGTCATAGAGGACACAAAAGCACCGCAAAAGGCAGATCAGCGCACTTTGGCGCGAATTTCAGGCAAGGCTTTTTGCAGGTAGTACACCATGGACCACACGGTCAGCACCGCAGCAACCCAGATCAGCACCGTGCCCCACAGTTGGGTTTCAATCACCCCAAACAGCGTGCCGTGGTACAGCAAAAAAGGAATGGCCACCATTTGAGCGGTGGTCTTGAGTTTTCCTATCATGTGCACAGCCACGCTTTTGGTCGCGCCAATCATGGCCATCCACTCTCTCAAAGCCGAAATGGCAATCTCGCGGCCAATGATGATCAAGGCGACAAACACGTCGGCTCGCCCCAGGTGCACCAACACCAGCACACAAGCGCACACCAAAAACTTGTCGGCCACCGGGTCCAAAAAAGCCCCGAACGACGAGGTCTGATTCAGTTTTCGGGCCAAATAGCCATCAGCCCAGTCGGTGGCGGCAAACAGCACAAACAACACAGTGGCCAGCAGGTTCTGGGAATCCGGGGATATACCTGTCCAGTAAAACACCGCAACAATGAGCGGTATGGCCGCAATGCGGGCCCATGTCAGCAGGGTTGGCAGGTTGAAGAACATGATCGAATTATGGCGTTTAAACGGGCGCGGCGCGGCCTGCTCAATGCAAGGCGCGGTAAATGGCATCGGCCAGTTCTTGGGAAATGCCCTCCACCGTGCACAGGTCGTCGACACTGGCGTTGGACACCCCGCGCAAACCACCAAAACGCTGCAGCAGTTTGGCCCGCTTTTTGGGGCCCACACCGGCTATGTCCTCCAGCTTGCTGGCGCTGGTCCGGGTTTTGGCGCGCTGCGCCCGCATGCCCGTGATCGCAAAGCGGTGTGCTTCGTCGCGTATTTGGGCCACCAACATCAAAGCGGCGGAATCGGCACCCAGGTAGATCTTTTCGCGCCCGTCGGCAAACACCAACTCCTCCAGCCCCACTTTGCGGCCTTCGCCTTTTTCCACGCCCACAAGCCGGCTCAACTCCAGGCCAAGCCCTTCGAACACATCGCGCGCCACGCCCACTTGGCCTTTGCCACCGTCAATCAACACCACATCAGGCCACTTCACAGTGGGTTTGTGGCCCTCGCCATCGTCTTGCGACGCTTTGGCCAGCTTCCCGTAGCGCCGCTCCAGCACCTGGCGCATGGCCGCGTAATCATCCCCAGGGGTGATGCCATCGATGTTGTACCTTCGGTATTGGGCACTTTGCATTTTGTGCCCTTCAAACACCACGCAAGAAGCCACCGTGGATTCGCCCGAGGTGTGCGAAATATCAAAGCATTCAATGCGCAACTGGTCCAGGGCGTCGTCGGGCAAGTCCAGGGCGGCGGCCAAAGCCCGGGTGCGTGCCTGCTGCGACCCTTCTTCTGCCAGCAGGCGGCCCAGTTGCAATCCTGCGTTGGTTTGCGCCATGTCCAGCCAGGCGCGCCGGTGTTCTCGGGGGTTGAACACGGGGTGCAGCTTGGTGCCGCTTTGCTCGGTCAACAACTCCAGCAAGCGGCCGCTGACCGGGGCGCCCAGCACCAGCACAGGCGGCGGCGCAGCTTGGGTGTAATGCTGAGCCACAAAGGCTTCCAACACCCTTTGCTCCACACTGGCTGTTGCTTGGCTTTCAGCATCGGGCGAATCGCCCCACTCTGCCCACATGGCCCCCTCTTCCACATGGGCCGGAAAATACGGTCTGTCCCCCAAGTGGCGCCCGCCCCTGACCATGGCGAGGTTGACGCAAGCGCGCCCTCCTTGAACTTTCACGGCCAAAATGTCCACATCTTGGTCTGCGGTGTTGTCCATGGCCTGTTGCTGCAACACCTTGGACAGCGCGGCCATTTGGTTGCGCACCTCGGCGGCTTTTTCAAAGGCTAGCTCGGCTGCGTAGGCCAACATGCGGCGTTCCAATTCGTCCATCACGGTCTGGGTTTCGCCCCGCAGAAAGGCGGATGCGCTTCGTATGTCGCCCGCGTAGTCCTGCGGGCTCACAAAACCCACACACGGGCCGGAGCAGCGTTTGATCTGGTAGAGCAAGCAAGGTCGCGTGCGGTGGTTGAACACCGTGTCCTCGCAAGTGCGCAGTCGGAACACCTTTTGCATCAGCTGTATGGTTTCTTTCACCGCCCAGGCATTGGGGTATGGCCCAAAATACTGGTGCCGTTTTTCCACCGCTCCGCGGTAATACGACATGCGCGGATACCACCCGGGCTCAGGCGCCCGGGTTGGGGCACCCGCCTCGGTGTGCGGGAAAACGGTGGTGGCGCTCAAGCGCAGGTAAGGGTAGCTTTTGTCGTCACGAAACAAAATATTGAAGCGTGGCGCCAGGGTTTTGATCAGGTTGTTTTCCAGCAACAACGCTTCGGCTTCAGACCTGACCACGGTGGTTTCCATCCGCACGATCTTGCTGACCATGTGCCCCACGCGGGTGCCGTCGTGGTTTTTTTGGAAATAGCTGGAAACACGCTTCTTCAAATCCCGGGCCTTGCCCACGTAAAGCAAGCCACCCGCCGCGTCAAAATAGCGGTACACCCCCGGCAATGTGGGCAACGCCGCCACGGCCTGCAACAATTCTTCTGGGTGTGCGCTCATATGCGCGCTATCGTAGAGCACAAATCCCTCACACATGACCGCAACACCTTTGATTGATGCCGCGCCGCGCCAAACCTGGGACATTTTTTGCCAGGTGGTAGACAACTGGGGCGATTTGGGCGTGTGCTGGCGGTTGGCCACCCAGCTGGCCGAACAAAGGCAAACCGTGCGTTTGTGGGTAGACGACCCAGAGCCATTGACTTGGATGGCGCCCGACCACCGCCTTAAGGCCGACATTGAAGTGCGCCACTGGCCGCGCACCTCGGCAAATGCAATGCCCCCCAAGCTGCAGCCAGGCAATGTGCTCATAGAAGCCTTTGGCTGCGACATACCCCCCCTTTGGGTCAATGCGCTGCTACCGCCGCAGGGTGTTTGGATCAACTTGGAATACTTGAGCGCCGAACCCTTCGTGGAACGCTGCCACAAGCTGCCGTCTCCGGTGCTGAGCGGCCCTTTGGCGGGGCGGCAAAAGTGGTTTTTTTACCCGGGCTTTACCCCAAAAACCGGCGGGCTGTTGGGGTTGGGCGCATTGTCAAGCAGCCCCGCAGTCTGTTCAACGCCACCCACTCAAGGTGATACAGCACACACCCCAAAAATCACGCTGTTTTGTTACGAACCGGCGGCTCTGCCCAACCTGTTGGGCCAGCCCGGGCTGGCGCTTGCTGAATGGCGAGTCGCTGCGGGGCGAACCCAGCAGGCATTTGACCTGGCCCGGCACCACTTGCCCAACACCACAAGCCAGCTGCAACTGCCGCACCTAAGCCAGACAGAGTTCGACCAACTGCTGGCCACAAGCGATGTGAATTTTGTGCGGGGCGAGGATTCGTTGGTTCGTGCGCTTTGGGCGGGAAAACCGTTTGTCTGGCAAATTTACCCCCAAACCGACAACGCCCACCACGGCAAATTGGAAGCCTTTTTGGATTGGTTGAACGCGCCAACCAGTTGGCGACACTTTCACCGTGTTTGGAATGGCGTGGTCAAGGCACCCCTGCCACCGCTGCTTTGGCAGGAATGGCAGGCTTGCGCGCAGCAGGCACGGCAGCGCTTGCTGCAACAAGACGATTTGGTGACGCAGCTGGTACGGTTTGTTTCAGAAAAACGGTAAAATGCTGGGTTTTTGCCGTGCGGGCACTCAACCGCAACATGGCAACGTGCGCCCCGGCAGACGCTTCAGCCGAGCGGCATTCAACCAGGAACCTCTATGAAAATCGCTCAAGAAATACGCGCCGGCAACGTCATCATGCACGGAAAAGACCCTATGGTGGTCTTGAAAACCGAATACGCACGCGGTGGTCGCGGTGCAGCCACGGTTCGCATGAAACTCAAAAGCCTGATCGGCAACTTTGGCACCGAAGTGGTGTTCAAAGCCGACGACAAAATCGACAACGTTATTCTGGACAAAAAAGAGTGCACCTACTCTTACTTTGCAGACCCCATGTATGTTTGCATGGACAGCGACTACAACCAGTACGAAGTTGAAGCCGAAAACATGGGCGACTCCCTGAACTACCTGGAAGATGGCATGGCCGTTGAAGTGGTGTTCTACGACGGCAAGGCCATTTCCGTGGAACTGCCCACCAGCGTTGAGCGCGAAATCACCTGGACCGAACCCGCCGTCAAAGGCGACACCTCTGGCAAAGTGCTCAAACCGGCCAAAATTGCCACTGGTTTCGAGATCCCTGTGCCGCTGTTTGTCAGCCAGGGCGATCGCATTGAAATCGACACCCGCACCGGCGAATACCGCAAACGCGTCTGATCGAGCCGATAACTCACCTGTGCGGCAAGCGATAAAAATGCTGCTGCTCCTGCAAGGCCCCAAATTCTGGGGCCTTTTTGCTTTATAAAGTCATGGAACCCACGCACAACCACTTTCCATGAACAACACCGAAAACCACATCCACGACCTTCAAGCCCGCCGTCTGGCAGATGCCGCCGTGGAAATGCACCTGATGTCCGATGGGCCGCAACGTTTGCAGCCCGACGCCTACCGACTTGCTTTTGCCGACTCGGAGTTTTTGTTGCGGCGGGAGACCCGGGGTATCCGTTTCCAGCTGGAGCTGCTCAAACCCGACCTGGAGCAACAAGCGCGCGGTGTTGAAAACACGATCGTGGTGTTTGGCAGTGCCCGTTTCAAAGAACCTGCCGAGGCGGAGCGTTTGTTGGCCCAAGCGCAAGCGCAAGGCGACGCCACCGCCATCCAAAAGGCTCGCACGCTGGTGCGCAACGCAAAGTATTACGAGCAATCTCGCGAATTCGCCCGCTTGGCTGCGGAGTACAGCCTGCACTGCCCAGAAGGCGACCAAATGTACATTGCCACCGGGGGTGGCCCAGGCATTATGGAAGCAGCCAACCGTGGCGCACACGACCGCGGTGCCCTCAATGTCGGGCTGAACATTTTGCTGCCCCACGAGCAATCGCCCAACCCGTACATCAGCCCAGAACTCAGCTTCAAGTTCCACTATTTTGCGCTGCGCAAAATGCATTTTTTGATGCGGGCCAAAGCCCTGGTGGCTTTCCCCGGAGGCTTCGGCACCCTGGACGAGCTGTTCGAGGTGTTGACTCTGGTGCAGTGCAAAAAGGCCAAACCCGTGCCGATTTTCCTGTTCGGTTCAGACTACTGGAAAAGGCTGATCAATTTTGACGTTTTGGTAGAAGAAGGCGCCATTTCTGCCGACGACTTGAACCTGTTCCAGTATGTGGACGACCCAGCCCAAGCCTGGGAGGGCATCCGCACGTTCTACAACCTGCCCGACTGCTGCCCACCCACCTGAGCTCAGCCTTGCCACTCGCAGGGCCGTCGCAATCACTCCTCCGGGAGCTCCAATCCCGGCAACAGTTGATGGGCCTGCTCTGCCGGCATGGCCTCAACCTGCTTCAATGCGCGGCCCATGGCGCGGCTGCGCACCTCAGCGTTGTCCAGCGTGTTGAGCACAGTTTGGGTTTGCGCTTTCACCTTGGCCAGCACGTCACCAAACTTGCCAAACTCGGTTTTGACCGCACCCAGCACCTGCCAAACCTCGCTGGAACGCTTCTCCAGCGCCAAAGTGCGAAACCCCATTTGAAGCGCGTTCAGCATGGCCAGCAAGGTGGTTGGCCCTGCCAAGGTCACACGGTGTTCGCGCTGCAAAACCTCCACCAAACCGGGGCGGCGCAGCACCTCGGCATACAAACCCTCCGTCGGTAAAAACAGCAGAGCAAAGTCGGTGGTGTGGGGCGGCTCCAGGTACTTTTCGGCAATCGATTTGGCCTCCAGGCGAATCCGGGTCTCCAAGGCTTTGGCCGCTGCGTCCGCCGCCGCCGGATCGGCACGACGCTGGGCCTCGAGCAGGCGTTCGTAGTCCTCGTTGGGGAATTTGGCGTCAATGGGCAACCAAATGGGCGCGCCATCGTCGCCTTTGCCGGGCAAGCGAATGGCAAAGTCCACCACATGGCGGCTGCCGGGCCGAGTGGGCATTTGGGCGGCGTATTGCTCGGGCGTAAAAACCTGCTCCAACAATGCTTCCAACTGCGCCTCGCCAAACACACCCCGGGTTTTGACGTTGGTGAGCAGGTGCTTGAGGTCTCCCACCCCAGCGGCCAAAGTCTGCATTTCGCCCAAACCTTTGTGCACTTGTTCCAAACGTTGGGCCACGTGCTGAAAACTCTCGGCCAAACGGGTTTCCAGGGTTTTGTGCAATTTTTCGTCCACCGTGGCGCGCATCTCGTCCAGTTTGGCGGTGTTGCTTTGCTGCAGCTGGGCCAACTGGGTTTCCAGTGTGGCGCGCACTTCGCCCAAGCGCCGTGCGTTGGCCTCGCTCAACCCCTGCAATTGTTGGGTCAGGGTGTCGGCCAAAGTGCCGCGCAACTGCACCAGTTGTTGGGCAAAGGCGTCAATTTGGGCATTTTGGGTGCGCGTGGTTTCGGCCCCTTGCTTGAGCAAAGTTTCCTGGAAAGTGCTCAAGGTTTGCATCACTTCCTGCCGCTGGCCACGTGCGGACTCGTTGACCTCCCGTCGCAATTCACGCTCCAAGTGGTCTATGCGGGCGGTTTGTGCCAGCACGGCCTCCATCAAACGCTGGCGGGCCAGCTGCAGTTCAGGTGGCTCGGCAGCGGCCGCCGCCGCACGGCGAACCAGCCACAGAATCAAAGCCAGTTGCAAAAAGGCCAGCAAGGCCAGCCACAAATTGGGGAGTTCAATCATCCCCAGATTATCTGGCCCTGCACACGGATCAGCGCGGGGTCACGGGCGTCAAAGGCTGCCCCTGGGTCAAATAGGCAATCAAGTTGTCGGCCGCCAAGTGGGCCATGGCCTTGCGGGTACCCACCGTGGCGCTGGCAATGTGAGGGGTGAGCACCACATTGGGCAGGGTCAACAGTTCCGGGTGCACCTGGGGCTCGCCTTCAAACACATCCAGCCCCGCTGCAGCTATTTGACCGTCCCGCAACGCTTGCGCCAGCGCCGCATCGTCCACAATGCCGCCGCGCGCAATGTTGATCAGGTTGGCCGTTGGCTTCATCTGTTTCAACTCGGCTGCGCCAATGGCGTGGTGGTTGCCTGGTGTGTAGGGCAACACCAACACCAGGTGGTCGGCCTGCGCCAGCAAATCGTTTTTTGAAACGTATTCGGCCTTGCACTCGGCTTCGGTGGCTGCATCCAGGCGGGACCGGTTGTGGTAAATCACCCGCATGCCAAAACCATGGGCACCCCGCCTGGCAACACCCTGCCCTATGCGGCCCATGCCCAAAATGCCCAAGGTGCTGCCATGCACTTCACTGCCAGCAAACAAGTCGTAGGCCCAGCGAGTCCACAGCCCTGCACGCAAAAAGTGTTCGCTTTCGGTCAAACGGCGCGCTGTGGCCAACACCAAGGCAAAGCCAAAATCGGCCGTGGTCTCGGTCAACACGTCGGGGGTGTTGGTACCCACCACGCCGTGGTTGGCCATGGCGGTCAAATCAAAATTGTTGTAGCCCACGGCCATGTTGGCCACAATTTTGAGTTGCGGGCAGGCGGTCAACAGGGCGTCGTCAATCCGTTGGCTGCCTGTGGTGAGTGCACCTACACAACCTTGCAGGCGAGACGCCAGCTCGGCCGCCGACCAATCTTCGTCCGTGTCGTTGGTTTTTACATCGAAGTGTTGGCGCAATTTGACCACCACCTCGGGGAAAATGCCGCGCGCCACCAGTACCGTGGGGCGATTTTCGTGCGTCATGTGTCCACCTTGGGTATGAACGGCCTCAAATGGCCAACAATTCAACTTCAAACAACAAAGTCGCGTTCGGCGGAATCACCCCACCCGCACCGCGCGCGCCATAGCCCAGCTGCGGCGGAATCACCAAACGGCGGGTTCCCCCCACCGCCATGCCTTGCACGCCTTCGTCCCAACCCTTGATCACGTGGCCTGCACCCAAGGGGAATTGGAACGGCTGGCCGCGGTCTTTGCTGCTGTCAAACTTGGCGCCTGCGGTGCCTTCGTTGTAGAGCCAACCGGTGTAGTGCACAGACACTCTTTGACCGGCTTGGGCCACAGCACCTTCACCTACTTGTGTGTCTTCGTATTGCAAGCCGCTGGGGGTGGTGTTCATGATGGGGTCTCCTGGAAAAATCAAAAAAATTACTCAAGCCAAGTGGTAAATGAAGCCACCGGCTCGCGGGGGGTGATGAAAGTGTTGACCTTGTCTGCCGGGTCGGCATAACCCAGGGCCATGCCACACACCAGCATTTCGTTGTCGGGCGCGCCTATGAGGGGCATGATAATCTTGGCGTAGGTGTTCCAGGCGGCCTGAGGGCAGGTGTCCAGGCCGTGAGCACGCGCCGCCACCATGATGTTCTGTAAAAACATCCCGGCATCCACCAAAGAACCTCGTCCCATCACCCGGTCAATGGTGAGCATGATGCCCACCGGGGCATCGAACAATTTGAAATTGCGCTGGTGTTGGGCGTACATTTTGTCTTTGTCGCCCTTGGTGATACCCAGCAGCCCGTAAAGGCCCCACCCGTTTTCGCGGCGGCGGTCAATAAACGGGCTGACCCACTTTTCGGGGTAATAGTCGTAGCTGTCCACGTATTCGCCGGCCAGCGCCGGGTTGTCGCGAACGGCGTCTTGCGCGGCACATACTTTTTGAACCAAGTTGTCCCGGGCGGCGCCTTGCAGCACATAAACCTTCCATGGCTGCGTGTTGGTGCCCGATGGGGCGCGGCTGGCCACGCTCAGCAAATGAGCAATCAGGTCTTTGGGCACGGGCTTGGGCAAAAAGGCCCGAACCGACATGCGGCCCGTGATGGCAGCATCCACGCTGGCGGCGTCAATGGCCAAGCGGTCCAGTGTTGGCAAGGAGGTGGCTGGCGTGTCGCTCATCTCGGGGTCTCCAAAACTTGTTGCAGTCAGATCAATAAGGAACAGAATTGTGCACGTTTCCCGGCGGGCTCAATGCCTGCCAGCGTTGCCAGTGTGACAGCGCCACGCGGTAGGTGTTCACTTGCACGTTCACCGTGGTTTGTATGTCGTGGCCATAACCGCCTGCCATGGTCATGGCCACAGGCACGCGCCGTTGCCAGGCCCAATCAAACACGCGGCGGTCTCTGGCCTCCATGCCGTCGTTGCTGATGCACAGGCGTCCCAGTCGGTCGCCTTCGTGCGGGTCGGCGCCGGCCAGGTATATCAACAAATCGGGTTCAAACCGCTGCTCAAGCTGCAGCAATCCCTGCTCCAATGCTTCCAGGTAGGCTTCGTCTTTGCATCCGTCTGGCAATTCCACATCGCAGTCGCTGGGCTCTTTGCGGAACGGAAAATTCTTGGCTCCGTGCAAAGACAAGGTGAACACCGAGTCATCTTTGGCAAAAATATGGGCAGTGCCATTGCCCTGGTGCACATCCAAGTCAACAATGGCCACCCTGAACTGCCTTTGCCTGTGGGTGCTGCCCCGCCGGGCCCACTCGGCTTGCATCAAGCGGGCCGCCACTGCGGCGTCGTTGAACACGCAAAACCCCCCTCCTTTGTGGGCGTAGGCGTGGTGGGTGCCGCCCGCCAAATTGGCAGCCACACCCCCGTTGGTCAAAGCAGCCCTGCAAGCTTGAACCGTGGCCCCCACCGAACGCCTTGCTCGCTCGGCCATGGCCGGGCTCCAGGGGAATCCAATCTCTCGCTGTTCAGCGGGCGTCAAGGTACCGTTTTGAACCGCCTGAATGTAAGCAGGCGCATGAACCAAGGCCAGTTCACCATCCGTGGCGGGTTCTGCCAGTTCAAAACGCACCTCGGGCAATTCCAGCCGCAGGCGCTCACGCAACATGGCGTACTTGGCCATGGGGAAACGGTGCCCTGGGGGCAACTGCAACACAAATTCGGTGGCGTAAAAAGCTTGCACTGGGCGATTGTGCGTTATGGCACCCACGCCGGTTTTTATGGGGTTTCTGTGCTTGTCACCCCAATTTTGCTGCACCGCACAAAAAATGCTTGCAAATTGCGCACCAAACCCTATAATTGGAACAATGTTGCAGCGCAGCAATATGCAAAAACCCAGTTTTTGCTCATTTGGCAGCCTCAACACCCCGGAAACCCACTTACTTGGAGCCTACGATGCTGACCGCTGAACAACTGATCTCTGCACAAAAAGCTAACATGGAAACCCTGTTTGGTCTGACCCAAAAAGCCTTTGAAGGCGTTGAAAAACTGGTGGAACTCAATGTTCAAGCCAGCCGTGTGGCCTTGACCGAATCGGCCACCAGCGCACAAGCACTGATGAGCGTAAAAGACGCCCAAGAACTGCTGGCACTGCAAGCCGCCTTGATGCAACCTTTGGCCGACAAAGCCGCCGCATACAGCCGCCAGCTGTACGAAATCGCCTCTGGCGCCGGCGCCGAATTCACCAAAGCAGCCGAAGGCCAGGCCGTTGAAGCCCAGCAAAAATTCATGACCCTGGTAGACAACGTGGCCAAAAACGCACCCGCCGGTTCTGAAACCGCGGTGGCTGTGATGAAAAACGCTGTGGCAGCCGCCACCAACGCCATGGAATCGGTTCAAAAGGCGGTCAAGCAAGCCAGCGACATGGCCGAATCCAACCTGCAAGCGGTGGCCAACACGGCCATGAGCGCTTCCAAATCTGCCGCCAAAAAGCGCTGATCTATTCAAGGCTCGAGCCTTGCCAGCCCCGCCCTAAAGCGGGGCTTTTTTATGCCTGCTTATCTGGAAACCGGTCTGCGTTTGGCCAGCAATTGTTCTTTCAGCTTGGGCAGCAATGCGCGCATGGCCTCTGCGCCCGCGGCAATGGACCGCTGACGGTTGGAGAAGTCTGCGCTCCCCACCCCAGCCAACGAAGGGCGCACCACCAC